>NZ_JACGBH010000002.1:0-167819 GCF_020138295.1 Campylobacter sp. Cr9
CAATTTTAAGAACTATATTATTAATATTGCAAATGAAGAGTTTGTTTATATTTATTATGCAAATGAAATCAACAATTTTTCTAATGATTGCGAAAATATTTATTTAAATTCTTTATTGGTTTCTAAAGATAATATTAAACAGATTTTAAAACATGAAAAGCAAGGTTGTAGTTGTATAGGCAAATTTAGTGCGACTAGTATAAATGTTAATGGGCAAAATGTTGGTATATATAGAATATTTGACTTTAATCAATATGGTTGTATGCAATTTAAAGATGATTTTATAAATTATTTTCAGTTAAAGCAAATGAATGGATTTTATTTTGATGGTACATATACTGTGGCTTGTATTAATAATGTTAGTATCGTAATACGCAAGAATTATTTAAAAAAATATTTAGAAGATAACAATTTAGCAATATTATTATATGGTGAATATAGATATTATTCAAATAGTTTTGAGTGTGAACAAATTGGTTTAATTGAAGAAAATGATCATATTATTTATCAGGAATGTATAAAAGATTTTACTGTAAAACTTGGATATAAAATAACTAATCGTTGTATAGTAAAAAGTATATTGAAAATTTAAATATTGATATGATTAAAATCCTAGTAGGTTATCATAAACCAGCAACATTACTTAAAAGTGAAATATTAGTTCCTATACATTTAGGACGAGCTGTAATGAATGAACAAAGTAAAGATGCTGGTTTAAGTAATGATGATAAAGAATGGTTACTGTCTAGTATGATAGGAGATGATACAGGAGATAATATATCTTATCTTAATAGATACTTTTGTGAGATGACTGGTATTTATTGGGCTTGGAAAAATTATGATAAATTAGGAAATCCTGAATATTTTGGTGTCATGCATTATAGGAGATTGTTTGATTTTATAGGGATTTCAAAGTCACTTAAAATTAATAAAGGTATAGGACTACCTAATATAGATTTTTTAGATGATGAGCTTATAGAAAGACTGTTTAATAAAAATATAATAAAAAGCCATATAAATAGTAATGATTTTTTTATATTTAAATCTAGAAAAGGTAACCCATATAGGCATTATGAAGTAACAGCTAAACATTTACATATAGAGGATTACGATAAATGCTTAGAGATTATAGATAATGAATTTTTAGAATATAAAGAAGCTTCAAGAGTTTACAATAGTGGTAAGATTAAATATTTTTGTAATATGTTTATATTACCAAAGGACTATTTTTTTAAATACTGCGAAATTGTGTTTGGTGTTTTGTTTAAATTAAAAGATTTAATCAATACTGATAATTATAATGATATGGAGCAAAGAGTATTTGGATATATTGCAGAATGGCTTACTGGGATATATTTCACTTATCTTAAACTACAAGGTAATAAAATAAAAGAATTAGATGTTTTATATGTGCAAAAAACGCAAACAAACAGCACCTTAAAAAAAATATTTAATTTAAATTATATTCCGATAATTTTTTCTTGTGATGGTAGATATATCCCGTATTTGCACGTAGCATTAAGATCTTTGAGAGATAATATAAATATGACAAAAAATTATGATGTAATAATTTTACATAATAGTATAAAAGAAAACAACATTGGTGATATTTTAGATAATTACAGTGCTAGTAATTTCAATATTAGATTTTATAATGTAGAATATCTTTTACATAAATATAAAGCTAATTATTACTCTTGTGGACATTTTTCATCTAGCATGTATTATAGAATATTTATACCTGAGATTATGGCTGATTATGATAAGGTCATTTATTGTGATTGTGATGCTGTATTTTTAGATGATATTGCTAAGGCTTATGGTATTGATTTAGATGATAATTTAATCGGTGCTGTTAAGGATTTTAGTATATTAAAGTTTAAACAAATGCAAAATTATATTACAAATATTTTAAATATTGATAATCTTGATAATTATTTTAATTCAGGTTTTATTATTTTTGATATCAAAAAATGCAATGAGTTTGGTTTGATTAATAAGTGTTTGGAATTGATAAAAACAAAAAGAAATTTAAAATATCCAGATCAAGATATTTTAAATATAGCAATAAATGATAAAGTAAAGCTAGTAGACCCTTGTTGGAATGTTCAAAATCAAATTTTTATATTTGATTATGAAAATGATTTTATTAATTATTTAAGTAATCCAAAATTTTTACACTTTACAAGTTCTATAAAGCCTTGGATTAATCATACTATACCTAATGCTGATATTTGGTGGAGTTATGCTAAAAATACTTTATTTTATGAAGAAATATTATATGAATGTAATAAGAATTATAATGAAAATAATAAAATATTTAATTCAGATAAAATACTTAGAAATCTTCTGCCATACAGATTAGGTAGAGCAAAATTATGGGCTGATTGTTTTTATAAGAAAATTTTGTTATTTTTTATATATATTTATATTTTTATTACTCATTTTTTTAGAAAGATAAGTGATATTATAATGGTTAAGTTAGGACTTAGAAAAAAACAGCCTATATTAAAAAAATTTATAGATTATCAAAAAATTAAATTCATAGAAAGTAGCAATGAATATAAGCTTGGATTAAAAATAATTAAAAAGAAAATATTTTAGATTTAGTAAAAAGGTGTATTGATTATGAATAAAAATATAGAACAAATAGAAGAGTATTTAGATGAATTATTAGAAAATAAATTCCAAAGTATTAAAGAACAAAATTTAAATATTGAGATTAAAAAAATATATTTTCAAAAGCATTTAGATGAATCTATTAGTATAGATAAGTTATTTTTAAATTTATCCCTTGGAGCATTAGCTTTTTTGTCTACATTAATATTTAAAATTGATTTTAAAAACATAATAGATACTTGGAATATTTTATCTATAATATTTGGTTCTACATCGGCTTTATTATTTTTATGTGTTGTAGACGCTGAACTGTTTGAAATAATACCAAAAAACAAAGCTCTTATGTTGTTAATTGTTGGAAAAAGCAATATTTATGATGAGCCATCAGAAGAAGAAAAAAAATTATATAAAGAATTAAATATATTGGATAATGCAGTTAGGGAAAATTTTATAGCAGGTGTTGTGTTTTTACTTTTATTTATTATAATATTGTGTATTATTGAAATATAAAGGAATAATTTATGATAAATATATCTAACGAAAGTTTATCTCAAAACCCTGAATTGATAAAAGCCCTTAAAAGGGGTACAAAGAAAGATGGTGATAGTAAACAAAATAATGATAAGTCTAAAGATAAAAAATAGATCTTTAAGATATATTCTTGTGCATTTCACTTTTTTGACTAATTAATTTCCTTGTTATTGTAAGACAGTCACTAAGAGTTTTGACTTGAGGTTTTAAATATCTAGGATATAAAATTATAACTCCAGTAATTAACTCATAAATAGTTAATTTTCTATTGCGACGAGATAGGATTTTTGGGTTTAAGTTTTTATCAATTGTAAGACCCCAACCGGCGTAAAATGGAGCTCCGTAAGTTACTACTACTTTATCGCGGATAAGTGCGTCATAGCCTGCTGTTGATGTGATAGTATGCACTTCATCACAGGCTTTTATACAACTATCAATGCTAATATCAGTTATGATTTCATCACAGTATTGGAGGATAATTTTTTCATCCTTAAGACCTTTACGATTACCGGCTACTACATCTGGGTGAACCTTATAGATTATATAAGCTTCTGGATTTTCAGCCCTAACTTGCTTGATAAGTTTTAAGGTATCATATCCTAAACCACCACATTTTATAGACGCATCATCTTCAACTTGTGCTGGGATTAATATTGTTTTTTGCTCCCTTTTTGGCAGTTCTTTGTGTTTAAGGCAATTATATTTTGAAAAAGAATTATCTAAGATTAGTTTTCTAATTTCTTTTGCTTCTTGTATTAACTCATCATTAAAATCAGTATTCTTTAATATATATTCTAATCTACTTGGAGTTTTAGGATCAAAATAAATTCCCATATCATCAACCACAAGTGAGTAGGGTATGGCATAGTTAGAACCTAATCCTATTGAGCGAATAAACCCATCTTCAACGATACTAACATGTTTAAAATATTTTAAAAGTTCTGATTTTTCGTAGGTTTTACCCCAAATAAATGCTTTATCATTTTTGTTTAAATTATATTTTTTAAGTTTTTTAAGTGATGAAATATAAATAATTTGATTGTTATCTGATTTAAAATAGTGTTTGATATAAAATCTTTTATACCATAAAAAGCCAAAGAAAAACAATCTTCCTGAATTAGCTTTATAAATTTCTCTAAACTGAACTATAGTTTTCATGGTATCAAATATATCTGAAACTTCTTCAGAATAGGGATTATAATATTTTGTATATAAAAAATATATAGCATAAAATATCTCTTCAATACTTCTTATTTTAATCCTACGTTCACATTTTTGCTTATCTTTTGTAAGCCCCCATCCTGCATAAAACGGCATTCCATAGCATACGCATTCACAGCCACAAAGTAAAGCTTCAAATCCCATTGTTGAAGTTTTTGTATAAACTTTTTTAAAGTTTTTAAGAAGACTTATTGGATTATAACTATCACTTATAATTTCGCAAACTTTAGGTATTTCATTTATATTTATATCACTTTGTTTTTTACTACTGAGCACATCTGGATGAATTTTTACATAAATTTTAGAATTAGGATTTTCTTTAATTGCATCTTTAATCATATCAAGTGAATTAATATTATTAGCTAAGCCGTATTTTAAAGATAAATCATTTGCACTTTGTAAAATTACCAAAACATTATCTTTATTTCCTAATTCAAATTCTTTGTAAGCATTATTATATTTGCTTATATTATTATCTACTAGATATTTTATAGCTTTTTTTGCTTGTTCTAATTCATCTTCGCTAAATTTATAAGTATTTAAAATATTTTCTAACTTACTTGGAGCAGTTGCATCATAATAAATCCCAACATCATCAAATACTAGTGAAAAGCTATTTTTATCATTAATCCCAAGCCCTAAAGAACGAATAAGACCATCTTCAAGCAAGCAAAATTTAGCATTATTTTTCTTAGCTAAATTCTCAGCTATTCTTCCACTTTCTTTTCTTCCCCAACCATAATAAACATTATCAAGGCTAGCATCACGCCAAGAAAGATTTAAAAAGTTTTTAACATTTTTACGAAGCTTATATTGTCTAAAATATCTAATAATCATAGTATTAAAAGCCCCTTTTTAGGGGCAAAAATTATTTTTTACTTTCTTTTAATGCAATGTGTAATTCATTAAGCTGAGCATAAGCAACTTTGCTCGGTGCATCAGTCATTAGACATTGTGCTCTTTGAGTTTTAGGGAATGCTATCACATCTCTAATTGAGCTAGATTTTGTAACTAGCATTAATAATCTATCAAGTCCTATCGCAAATCCACCATGGCTAGGTGCTCCATAACTTAAAGCATCTAATAAAAAGCCAAATTTTTCTTTTTGTTCATTTTCGCTAATTCCAAGCAGTTTAAATACTTTTTGTTGGATATCACTTCTATGAATTCTTATACTTCCGCCACCAAGCTCAACTCCATTTAAAACTATATCATAAGCAACAGAACTTATTTCATCAATTGGTGCATCAATATTCTTTGGCATTGTGAATGGGTGGTGCATTGCTGAATAAGTGCCATCATCGTTTTGCTCAAACATAGGAAAATCAACAACCCATAAAAACTCAAATTTATTTTCATCAATGATTTTTAATTCATTTGCTAAGAATAATCTAAATCTTCCCATATAATCTAAAACAGTTTTTTTAGCACCAACGCCGAAGAATACTACATCTCCTACACTAAAATCTGCTTTTTCTTTTAAGAAATTTATAAGTTCAGCACCTTCATCATCAAAAAACTTAGTTAATGGTCCTTTTGGCCCATCTTCTTTCATTTGAATAAATGCAAGTCCTTTAGCGCCAAATTTTCTTACATACTCTTCAAATCCTTGCATTTGGCGTTTTGAGAAAATATTATCTCCATTTTTAACAACAATTGCTTTTACACGATTTTTCTTAGTATCTTTTGCAGGCTCACTAAAAATAGCATTATTTGATTTTGCAAAAATATGTGCTACATCAATCATCGGCATATCAAATCTTAAGTCAGGCTTATCGCTTCCATAGCTTTCCATCGCGTCATTATAAGTCATTCTTCTTACATTTTCAGGCATTGTTATACCAACACTTGCAAATGTTTCTCTTAAGAAAGTTTCAGCATTTTGCATAACCATTTCTTGATCGCAAAAGCTCATCTCAACATCTATTTGAGTAAATTCAGGCTGTCTATCAGCTCTTAAATCTTCATCTCTAAAGCATTTTGCGATTTGAAAGTATTTATCAAATCCTGCAACCATTAAAAGTTGTTTGAATAATTGTGGGCTTTGTGGCAAGGCATAAAATTCACCTTCATGCACACGAGATGGAACTAAATAATCTCTTGCACCTTCAGGTGTAGCTTTTGTTAAAATCGGAGTTTCAACTTCCATAAAGCCTAATTTTGTTAGAGCATTTCTAGCTGCTGTTGTAATAATTGAACGCTTTTTGAAATTATCTAATAATTTTGGATTTCTAAGGCTCAAAAATCTATATTTAAGTCTTAATTCTTCATTAACATTTAAATCATTTATATCAAAAGGTAGTGCTTTTGCAACGTTTATTAATTCAACTTCTTCGCAAACTATTTCTATTTCACCAGTTTTTAGTCTTGGATTTACTAATCCTTCTCCTCTAGCTCTTATTTTACCTTTTGCACTTATTACATATTCATCTCTTAAAGTGCTTGCAATTTCGTGAGCTTTTTTGCTAATTTCTGGGTCGCATACTAATTGAATAATACCTTCTTTATCTCTTAAATCTAAAAATACAACTCCACCATGGTCACGATATGAATTAACAAAACCTGCTACAACTACTTCTTCATTAATATTTTTAATACTTAGCTCAGTGCTATAATGTGTTCTCAATTTTTTTCCTTAATTAATGATTTTTTATAAAATTATATTGTTTTTTACTCAAAAATTGTAAATTTATAATAAAAAATATAAGAAAAGATTATGAAAAATAAAGAAATTAAGAAAATTATAATATTTTGCAAACTTGGTTTAGAAGATAGTTCTGAGCTAAAACATATAAAAAATTTTTTAGAACATAAAAAAATAAAATATTCTCTATATATAAATAATAGAAAAGATAATATTAATTTTGATTTAGAAAATGTAAGTTTATTAATTTCTCTAGGTGGAGATGGAAACATTATTTCAGCTTGTAGGTATTTAGCTAATACAAATATTCCTGTTTTAGGTGTTCATGCTGGAAATCTAGGCTTTTTAACGGAGTTTCAAATCAAGGAATTTGAATTAGGAATTAGCGATTTTATAAATGGTTCTTATAAGCTTGAGCGACCTTTTTTATTAAGCGTTCAAATAAAGTTAAAAAATGGCAAAGTCTTACAAAAATATGCTTTTAATGACGCAGTATTTAATAGAGCAAATCATTTATTATTAGCTGATATTAAGACAAGTTTTAAGGGAGAAATTTTTAATAATTATAATGCCGATGGACTTATAATCTCAACCCCAGCAGGCTCAACTGCATATAACCTTAGCGCAGGTGGTTCTATTGTATATCCACTTAGCCGTGTTTTTATGCTAACTCCTATATGCTCTCATTCGCTAACTCAAAGACCTATTGTTCTTCCTAAAAGCTTTTTTATAGATGTAATTAGCTCAAATTGCACTCTTAGTATAGACGGACAAGAAGTATTTAATAAAGATGAATTTATAAGTGCTAGAATAGGGCTTAGCAATGTAAGAGCTAATATTATTAGGAAAAAAAATAGTTCTTATTTTAAAGTTTTAAATGAAAAGCTACATTGGGGAGAAATAAGATGATAGAAAGATTATATTTTACAAATAATATAACTTTTGATGAACTTAATTTAGATTTTAAAAATGGGCTTATTGTTTTTACAGGTTCAAGTGGAGCTGGAAAGTCAGTGATTTTTAAAAGCATTTTAGCTGCTTTTGGGATTTTTGAAAGCACTGCAAACCTTTTAGAAATTAGCATAGATGATAAGGTTAATGATGAAAGCATAGAAAATGCTAATCCTAATGTTTTTAGAGTAAAAAAAGATAAAGTAACAAGATATTTTATAAATAATCAAGCAGTATCAAAAAAAATAATGAGCGAATTAAATGCTAGTAATATTCGTTATTTATCGGCTAAAAATTATGATGATTTTGAGCCTAGTTATTTACTTAAAATGCTTGATTTAGTGGTTATAAAAAAAGAAGCAAATTATGAAAATATTTTAAATGAGTATAAAAATAATTTTAAAAAATTAGACGAATTAGAAAAAGAATATAATAAATTATGTGAAGATGAAAATAAAATTAATGATTTAAAAGAATTATTAAGCCTAGAAATAAGAAAGATTAAAGAAATAAATCCAAAAAAAGGTGAATATGAAAAACTTCTTGAATTAAAAACTAAATTATCAAGAAGAGATAAAATAGAGCAAGCTTTAAGTAAATCAGAAGGCATATTTTCTTATGAAAATAGTGTATTAGAATTATTAAGATTAGCTAATATTGATAGTGAATTTTTTGTAAATGCCATGAGTGAGCTAAATGATATTTTCAATGATTTAAATAATGAAAGCAGTGATTTAAACATAGAAGAGATTTTAAATAGGCTTGAAAAACTTCATTATCTTGTTAAAAGATATGGCAGTGTAGAAGATGCTTTGATTAGTTTAGAAGAAAAGGAAAAAGAATTAAATATTTATGAAAATATTGATTACGAAAAAAGCCATATTGAAAAAGAGCTAAAAGCATTAAAAAATAAGCTTTTAAGCGATGCTAGAAATATTTCTAACATAAGAGCAATTTATTTGAAAGAACTTGAGTGCAAAATTAATGATTATCTAAATTTGTTATACTTAGACAAAATTGCTCTTAAACTAGTGGAATTTGAATTAGGAATTAGCGGTATTGATAGATTTGAAATCAGCTTAAATAAAGCAGGGTTTAAAGAGATTAGTTCTGGTGAATTAAATAGATTAAGACTTGCGTTTTTAGCTAGTTTTGCTGATTTTATTGATTATGCAAATGGTTATATATTCTTAGATGAAATTGATGCTAATTTAAGTGGAAAAGAGGCTATAAGCATAGCAAATGTGATAAGTAGATTAAGCAAACATTATCAAATTTTTGTAATAACTCATATGCCTTGGATTTGCGCTAAAGCAAATCAGCATTTTTTGGTAAGTAAAGAAAACAACAAAAGCTTTGCAAGAGAGCTTAAAAAAGATGAAATTGCAAATGAGCTTGCAAGGATGATTAGCGATGAGAATATTAGTCAATCAGCCTTAGATTTTGCAAAAACCATATTAGAAGGAAAAGAATGAAATTATTATTAGTAGATGATAATAAAATGTTAGCTAAAGCAATAGCAAAAAAAGTTAGTGGAGCATTAAATTGTGAATTTGATATAGCTTATGATTTTGCAGAAGCTAAAGAATTAATAGATAATAATGAATATTTTGCTGCATTGCTTGATTTATGTTTGCCTGATGCTATGCATGGTCAAGTTGTTGATTATGCACTTTCTAAAAAATTACCAAGTATTATTTTAACTGGTCTTGATGATGATGCTACTAGAAAAAGCTTTATGGATAAAGATATAGTTGATTATGTTTTAAAAGAAGGTAGCGAGTGTGTCGATTATATTATTGATATTATAGAACGCTTACAAAGAAACGAAAATACGAAAATAATTGTTGCAGAAGATTCAATGGCTATGAGAAATATTATTAAAAATATTCTTCAAGCTTATAAATTTCAAGTATTTCCAGCAGCACATGGAGCAGAAGCTTTAGGATACTTAGAACAACACCCTGATGTAAAACTTATTCTAACAGATAAAGAAATGCCAGCAATGAGTGGTGAAGAGCTTATTAAAGAAGTTAGAAAAGAATATAATAAAAATCAATTAGGCATAATAGTTCTAACAGCTCACGGAAGTGATGATGTAGGCGTTAGAATGTTAAAATCAGGTGCAAATGATTTTATTCAAAAGCCGTTTTCAAGAGAAAATATGATTTGCAGAATCAATAATAGTATTGATTTGATTTATTATTCAGAGCAATTAAAAGATGCGGCTGCAAAAGATTTCTTAACTAAACTAAATAATAGAAAGAGCTTTTTTGAAGCTACAAAAGATTATTATTCTAAAATAAATGATGATGTAGATTTTGCTGTTTTAATGATAGATATTGATAAATTTAAAAACATTAACGATACTTTAGGCCATGCAGCAGGAGATAGCGTAATAGTTCAATGCGGACAAACTTTACTTGAGCAAGTAAAGGGTGGAGATATGGTTGCTAGATTTGGTGGTGAAGAATTTTGCTTACTAATAAAAAATATTAAAAAAGAAGATGCTATTAAAATGGCAGTTAAAATTAGAAGCGCAATAAAATCAACTCCTGCTATTTATTTAGATAAAACAATCAATTTTACAGCTTCAATAGGTGTTGCAGTTGGCTCTAAAAAATCAGAAATTGAAGAAATGATTAAAAAAGCTGATGAAGCTTTATATGAAGCTAAAAATAACGGCCGTGACAGGGTTGAAATATACAATGGTGATTGATGTATATTATTGATACACATACGCATTTAGATGATGATAGATATGATGATATCTTAGATGAAGTTTTAACCAATGCAAGTAATGATGGGGTAAAACTTCATATAATCCCAGGTGCTGATATAAAAACTTTAAAAAAAGCTTCTAATATTGCTAATAAATACGATAATGTTTATTATGCAGCAGGGGTTCATCCTTATGATATTGCTGATTTTAATTTAGATTATTTAAGAAGCTTTTTAGATGATAAGAAATGTATAGCAATAGGTGAATGTGGATTAGATTATTACAGAAGTCCTAGTGAAGAAGAAAAAGCCTTACAAAAAGAAGTATTTATTAAACAAATTGAGCTTTCAATAGAAAAAAAACTGCCGTTAATTATACATATAAGAGATGCGAGCGCTGATTCGCTTGAGATTTTGAAAAGCTATAAAGAAGCTTTTGGAGTTTTGCATTGTTTTAATGCTAGCCCAATATTGCTTGAATTAAGTGATAGATTTTATTATGGAATCGGTGGTGTTTTAACATTTAAAAATGCAAAAAATTTAGTTGAAATACTTCCTAAAATTAGATTAGATAGGTTACTTATCGAAACAGATTCGCCTTATCTTACCCCGCATCCTTTTAGAGGAACTTTAAATGAGCCAAAATATTGCACATTGGTTGCACAAAAAATGGCAGAATTATTAAATAAATCAATTGAGGAGATAACAGACCTAACAACAAATAACGCAAAAAATTTATTTAAAGGATTAATTTGAAAAAGTTTATATTATTAATAATGATAAATATTTGTTTATTTGCTAGTTTTTCGGTGGATAAATATGATAAACAAGAAAAAATTTTAAAAAGTATTGATGTTGATGTTAAATATTTGCAAGATCAATCATTCATGGAAATTTTTTACGACATGAGTGAGCGTGAGGTGCTTTATTTTACAAAAGTTTTAAATGAAGCTAATATGAATATTCCTATCATTAAAGCAATTTTAAAAAAAGAAGGTGTTCCAGATGTATTTTTATACCTTGCAATGGTTGAGAGTAATTTTAAAACAGATGCAAGATCAGGTGTAAAAGCTACTGGAGTTTGGCAGTTTATGGAGCCAACGGCTAAGAATTTTGGCTTAAGAATTGATAAATTTGTTGATGAGAGAAAAGATGTAGTTGCTGCTAGTGTGGCTGCTGCAAAATATCTACATAAATTAAAAGATGAGTTTGGCAAATGGTATTTGGCAATTTTTGCATATAATTGTGGAAATGGCTGTGTTAGAAAAGCTATTAGAAATGCAGGAACAGATGAATTAAATACTTTGCTTGATGAAGAGCAAAAATATTTACCTAAAGAAACTAGAAGATTTTTTAAAAAGATTTTAAGCACAAGTTTAATAGCTGAAAACGATATTGCTAAATATGGAGATATTTATTTATTAAATCAAGTTATGGCTTTAAATATAGGCAAGGTTGAAATAAAACCAAATGAAAGTTTGCAATTAGTAGCAAATAAAGCAAAAATGAGTTTATCAGAATTAAAAGAATTAAATCCACAATTTAAAGGTAATTACGCACCTCCATATCCATATTATGCATATTTACCAATAGAAAAAATAGCTAGTTATAAAGACAATAAAAGTTCAATTAAATATGCTAAAAATAATATAAAAAATGTTATAAGTTATAGAGTAAAACAAGGCGATACTTTATATGCAATTGCTAAGAAAAACAATGTTAGCACAAGCACTTTAAAGGCTTATAATAATTTAAAAGATGATAGAATTGGAATTAATCAAAATCTATTAATTCCTATTTTAGATTTTGATAATAGCAAGGAGGCTAAAAATTGAAAAAGTTTTTAGTATTTGCTAGTTTTCTTGCTTTATTTACTGCCTGTTCTAGCACTCCTGCTGCAAATTATGGAGTAGCTAAACCAAATACTCCTGCAACTATGAGACCATACACTATTAATGGTAAAACTTATTATCCTAGCAAGGTAAATATAGGTGATACTGAAAGTGGAATTGCTAGTTGGTATGGACCAGGTTTTCATGGCAAAAAAACTTCTAATGGTGAAACATTCAATACTAATTCAATGACAGCAGCTCATAAAACCTTACCTATGAATACTATGGTAAGGGTTGATAATCTTGAAAACGGAAGAAGTGTAATCGTAAGAATTAATGATAGAGGTCCATTCGTAGCTGGTAGGATAATTGATTTATCAAATAAAGCAGCACATGAAATTGATATGACAAAAAAAGGAACTGCTAGAGTAAAACTTACAGTTTTAGGTTTTGATCAAGTTAATTTTAAAAACCAAATTCCTAATTCAAATTCTAGTTTTTCACAAGCTCTAAATAGCGTAACAGGTGGCGATTTTATGATACAAATAGGAGCTTTTAAAAATTCAAGTAATGCTTATAATTTAGCTCAAAAATATGCAAACTATAAAGGTTATACGAGTAAGGTTTTAAACTCAAGCGATGGATTTTATAGAGTGTTTTTAAAAGGATTTAGAAGCGAAGAAGAAGCTAGAGATTTTATTAATTTAGCTAATTTTTTAGGTTCTTTTATATTTAGGGAGTAATTATGATTAAATTAGTAATTTTAGATGTTGATGGATGTTTAAGTGATGGAAAGATTATTTATTCTCCAAAAGCTGATTTGATTAAAGAATTTAATGTAAAAGATGGAGCAGCTATTTTAAAGGCAAAAGAACTCGGTATGAAGTTTGCAATTATTACTGGAAGAAGTTCTGATGTTGTATTAAATAGGGCTAAAGATTTAGGAATTGATTATGTTTATTGCGGCATTAAGGATAAATTAACTTGTGCTAAAAGCTTATTAGAAGAATTAAATATAAGTTTTAATGAAGTAGCTGCGATAGGCGATTATTACAATGATTTGGATTTATTAAAAGCTGTTTTTTTACCTTTCATACCGAATGATGGCGTTAGAGTATTTGGAAGAGTTTTAAATACAAAAGGTGGAGCAGGTTGTGTGCATGAAATGTTAGAAATTATTTATAAAGAAAATAATCAAACAAGGCAGTGGCTTAAGTGTTAGTAAAAACCTTTAATATTATTTTAGTTTCAATGTTATCTATGCTTTTTTTTATTATTATTCAAAAGCCTTATGAATTAGACAAGATGAATTATAAGCTAGATTTTAAAAGCCTTGAAGCTAATGATATTATAGGTTATGAGATTGATACAAAACTAAAAACTCTAGCCTATGCAAAGCAATATTACAAAATAGGCAATCAAGATAATTTATTAGATTTTGAAGTTAAAAGCTTGGATAAAGAATTAAGCGCTTTAAAAGCTACAAAAGAAAATGATGAAATAATTTTAGAAAACAAGGTGGTTTTTAAAGATAAAGAAATTAATTTAGAAAGTGATTATGTAAAATATTTAAAAAATCAGCAAATATTAAGCTCAGATACCAAAACCAAAGCCACTTATAATGGTAGTTTAATTAATGCTAATTCTTTTAAATATGATTTAAAAACACAAAAGCTTGTATTAGAAGAGGTAAATTTATGTATAGAAAAATAGTTATTGTTTTATTTTTCGTATCTAGTTTATTAGCGCAAAAAATTGAAATAAACGCAAAGTTATTTGAAGGCAGTAAAGATAATCAAACAGGTGTTTTTAGTAAAGATGTTAGTATAAAACAAGGCAACGATTTTTTAAATTGTCAAGTTTTAACAATAAAAACAAACAAAGATAACAAAATCTCAAGCTATGAAGCAAGAAGCGTTACAAGCTTTTCAATTACTATGGCTGATAGTGTTTTTAAGGGTATGGCTGATAAGATTTTTTATGATGTAAATAAAAACTCTTATGAGCTAAGTGGCAATGTAAAAATCAAAGAAAATAATAAAGAACTAGTAGCTGATTATATATATATTAATCAAAAAGATGGAACTTATAAAGTTAAGAGTAATAAAGAAAATAAACCTGTTAAATTAATATTTGAGATAGCAAAATGAATATAGTAAGTGCGAAATTTTTAATATCATGTGAAAAATATTTTCAAACACAAGAATATGATTTAGGCGAAATTGCTTTTTTGGGTCGTTCAAATGTCGGTAAAAGCTCACTAATCAATGCTTTAGCAAATCATAAAGGCTTAGCAAAATCATCATCAACACCAGGAAAAACTCAATTAATTAATTTTTTTGAAGTTACATTTGCTGATAAAAAACAATTAATTTTAATAGACTTACCGGGTTTTGGTTATGCTAGGGTCTCTAAGGATAAAAAGGCAGCTTGGAATAAAAACCTAAATGAATTTTTACAAAAAAGAAAAGAAATAAAATGCTTTATTCATTTAATTGATTCAAGGCATGATAATTTAGATATTGATGAAGGTGTTTTTGATTATTTACAAGATTTTATGAGTGAAGAACAAGTTTATATTAAAGTATTTACAAAGATTGATAAATTAAATCAAAGCGAATTTTCAAAACTAAAAGCTAAGCATAAAGATGCTATTTTTGTTTCAAGTTCAAATAAAAAAGGAATTGATAAATTACAAGCAAAACTATATGAGTATATAAAATGAAAGAAAGATTAAATCTAAGTTATTATTTAGGTTTTTTCATTCTATTTTTTTACCAAATACTTTGCTCTATTGTGTTTTTATTACCACCTTTGTTTGGTGTATTTTTTGTTTATTTAATCATACATTTTAATAAAAAAGGCTTTGATAGGACAAGTTTATTTATAATTTTATATTTTTGTTTTATTGAGCTAACTCATGGCTTATTTTTATTCTGCACTACTATTTCGTTTTTAATTTTTTATTATTATTTTTATAATAAATTAATTTATAAATTAAAAAATAGAGATATTTTAATAATACTTTTCATAATTTTTGTATATGGATTTAATCTAATTTTAAACCTTGCGTATTCATATATTTTTGAAGTAGGGCATTTAAATTACGATATTATTTTTATTTATTATATTTGTTTGGAATCGTTGCTAGCCATAGTGCTTTTTAGGGGAATTGTTTGAGATTAAAATTTGTTGTATTTGTAATACTAAGTTTTTTTATTTTATTAATAGCTAGGGTTTATTGGCTTAGTATTTATAGCAACGATTATTATGAAGAATTAGCTTTAAAAAACTCAACAAAAGAAGAACTAATAGCTCCTATTAGAGGTGCTATTTTAGATAGAAATAACACCCCTTTAGCGGTTAATCAATTAGGATTTTCTATATCGTTAAAACCTCATCTAAAACAAGATGATTTAAATAACACTATTAATAAATTACAAGAATGTTTAAGCGATATTGACTCTGAAAAAATTACTAAAATTTATAAAAGAGAAAATAGCTACTATAATCAAGATGAGATTGAAATTATTGATTTTATAGAATACGAAAGTTTAAATAAATGCTATTTTAAGCTTAATTTAGATGAAAATATTTTAATAAAAGCTAGTTTTAAAAGATTATATCCATACAACTCTTTAGCAAGTCATATTATAGGTTATGTTGCAAGAGCAAATTCTGATGATATGGTAAGCAATGATGTAGTAAAAGTTACTAAAAAAATAGGAAAAACCGGAATAGAAAAATACTATGATGAGATACTGCAAGGAACTCCAGGTAAAAAAGTAACAAAGGTTAATTCTATAAACCAAGAAGTAGAAGAAATAGAGTTTAAAAAGCCTATTATGGATAACGATATTAAGCTTACAATTGATATTAGAATGCAGCAATTTTTAGATGAGTTGTTTAAAAATATGAGTGGTTCAGCTGTTATTTTAAATATTGAAGATGGCTCTATTTTAGCAGCGGGTTCATACCCTGAATATAATCTAAATCCATTTGTAACAGGCATTTCTCAAGAAGAATGGGATATGATGATACAAGATTTAGACCATCCTTTCACAAATAAGATTATAAATGGTCGCTATCCTCCAGGCTCGGTTGTAAAAATGGGTGTAGGATTATCGTTTTTGCAAAGTGGAAAAATTGATGCAAGCACGACTTTTACTTGTGCTGGAACATTTAATTTTGGTGGAAGAAAGTTTAGATGCCATAATGTTTATGGTCATGGAGTAATGGATTTAAAATCAGCTATTAGATCAAGTTGTGATGATTATTTTTATAAAGGAAGTTTAAGGGTTGGAATAGCTGATATTAGTGCAACTTTATATAAATTAGGTTTTGGTAAAAAGACCGATATAGATTTGCCACTTGAGAGTGTTGGAATTTTACCAAATAAAGTTTGGAAAAGCTCAAGATATAATCAGCCTTGGTATCAAGGAGAAACACTAATTACAAGTATAGGTCAAGGCAATTTCTTAGCAACTCCTATGCAAGTTGCTGTTTATACTGCAAAACTTGCTAGTGGATATGAAATAAAACCACATTTTATAGATGAAATTAATAAAGAAAAAATCGTATTTGAAAAAAAGGATATTTTTACGCCTAGCGAAAAGCAAGATTTAAAATATTTGCGTTTAGGAATGTTTGATGTTGCAAATAATATTAAAGGAACAGGCTATAAACCTTTATTAGAAAGCAAAATCACTCTAGCAGCAAAAACAGGAACAGCACAAGTAGTAGGAATCTCTCAAAGTGAAAAAAAGAGAATGAAAGAAGAAAATATGGAGTATTACACAAGAAGTCACGCTTGGATGAATGCTTATGGTCCTTATGAAGAGCCAAAATACGCTGTTGTTGTATTAGTTGAGCATGGAATGCATGGGGGTGCAACTGCAGGTCCTATTGTTGCTAAAATTTTTAATAAATTATTAGAACTTGGATATATTGATGAAAAGCATATTAAAGCTAAAAAATAACAAGAATTTGAAATAGGAATTAAAACTAAATTCCTATTTCAAATTCTTTTAAATCAAGGTTTATTATGTTTAAAGCTTTTTATTTTTCAAAAAAATGGGTTATTTGGGCTTGGGGCGGTAGTTTATTTATTTTATTAGCTATTTATTCTCAAACTTTATTAAATGTAGAAATTAATAACTGGTATAAAAATTTTTATAATATTTTACAAAACGCTCCACAAAATAGCACTTACGAGCAATTTATGAATGATTTGATAAAGTTTTTATTTATTGCTTTACCTTATATATTAATCGCTACTTTAACTTCGTTTTTTTCAAGGCATTTTGCTTTTGCTTGGAGAGAAGCGATTACTTTTTCTTATCTTAAAGCTTGGCGAAAAAATAATGATTATATAGAAGGTTCATCACAGCGTATTCAAGAAGATATATATAGATTTGCAAAAATTGTTGAGAGTTTGGGGATTGATATTATTAAAGCCTTTATGACTTTAATAGCTTTTGTTCCTATTTTATATACTTTAGGAACTAATTTAGTTTTACCATTTTTTAGCAATCAATTTGGGCTTATAATTTGGGCTTTTACAATGAGTATTGGTGGGCTTATGATATCTTGGTTTGTTGGAATAAAGTTGCCTAATTTAGAATATAACAATCAAAAAGCAGAAGCAGCATTTAGAAAAGAATTAGTATATGCAGAAAACGATAGAACAAATCATGCTTTACCTGAAACAATGTTAGAGCTTTTTACAGGACTTAAGTTTAATTACAAAAGATTGTTTTTACATTATGGATATTTTGATATTTGGCTTTATATGTACGAGCAATTTATGGTTATTTTTGCTTATTTGCTTGTTGGAGAGAATTTATTTTTAGGAATTATTACTCTTGGAGTTTTAGTGCAAATTAACAATGCTTTTAGTAATGTTCGTTCAAGCTTTAGCGTGCTTACTAAAAACTGGACTACCATAACTGAATTAAGAAGTATTCACAAGCGTTTAAAGGAATTTGAAGAACATATTAATTATTAAGAGCTTTTTTGCTCTTAAATATATTTTTTACTAAGCTCTACATATTCTAAAGCTTGATTTTTAATAGCTTGCATTTCATCTTCGCTTAAAGTTCTTATTAGTTTGGCTGGTGAGCCTTGAATAAGTGAATTTGGTGGGAAGGTTTTATTTTTTGTAACCAAAGAATTAGCACCTATAATTGAGTTTTCTCCTATATTTGCACCATCCATTATAGTGCTACCCATTCCAACTAAAACATTTGAATCAATAGTGCAAGCATGGATTATGCAGTTATGCCCTATCGTTACATTATCACCTATAATACAATCAATTTTTGGGCTAATTTCTTTACCTTCACTATCCTTTAAAGCCCTTGCTACATGAATTGTAGAATTATCTTGTATATTTGTATTTTTACCTATTTTTATACTTGCTACATCAGCCCTAATAACAGTTCCAAACCAAATAGAAGAATTCTCATCTATAAAAGCATCGCCTATAATGCAAGAATTATAGGCGATAAAAACTTGGCTTGAAATTTTAGGATAAAAATTATCGTATTTTATTAACATTAACTCTCCTATATTATTTTTTTACTTTAATAATAACAAAAAAAAGGAGATTTGATGAAAAAGATTTTTATACTTTTTACTCTAAGCCTTACGCTTTTTGCACAAAGTGTAGCACAAAATAGAGCAAATAAGATTCAAGACGCAAGACTTTTTGTAAAAGCTTGGGATGGTAATGTATTTTGTCTTGGGCCAAAAATAATAGGAGATAGAACATTGCTTGCAATGTTGCCTTGCAAGGATGTTAGAACCTCAAGATATGATTTATATAAAAGATTAGCTTTTAGATTTAATGATAACTGGCTATGTGCAAGTTTAAGTGATGATATGAAAAGAAACAGAAAAACAAGTGATTATGTTGAGCTTAAGCCTTGTATTTTAAATGATGATTCTCAGTGGTTTAACATAAAAGATGAATTCAGTTTAAGTGCTTATCCTAAGATAAAAATTACAGAAAAAAACTTTTTAGTAGTTGCTACAAATAATAATTTTGGAAATAAATTAAATATATTTAAAGAAGTGATGAAAGAATGGCTAGAGGCTACTCCACCACCTGTAAATTATGCTCTTAAAACTCCGATTTATTTTCTAAATCAAACGGGCAATAAAGTAGAAAGATTTTATTTAAATAAAAATGGAGCTAGTAAAACACCATTTAATTTTTATTATGATACCTTTACAGGAAAAATAGCTGTTTATAATCCTAAAAGCGCTAGTTTTGAATGTCTTGAAAGTAATTTAAATAATAAAGACTTTACTTTTATAGGATTTAAAAAATGTAATTTTGAAGATAGGGAAAGTAAATTTGCTTGGAATTTTAATTTATTTGAAAATTCTTTCATAGTAGATGGTAAAAACAACTTGTTAGATGTTGCAAGAGGAGGGGATTTTGGTAAATTATTTATAGTAACTAAAAAATATTATAAAGAAAATTTAGCAGCTAGCAAGCAGTCAAATGGTCAATTTTTCTTTGATTCAAGTGTTTATCAAATAAGAAATTATAATGCTAAAAATGCTACATTTAGTGCTAATAAATGCGGAAATGAAAGAATATTTAAAAGAGATATTAGAAGTGATGCTTTAGCTAATTTTAATCCATTGTTAGCAAATTGGAAGGATAGGCTATTAAGAATCGCAAGATCTACCGATAGTAGTGGTGATTCAAGTGGTTTATGTGGAATTTGTATGCTACAAACTTATGAAATAATTTCTTTACTTACTCATGCTTATGTTGAAAATCCTGATTTAGAAAGCTCTAATATAGGTTTATTGTTTGATTATGCAGACCATACAAGTCCTTTTATCTCATTTCAAAGACATAATCCTGCATCATATAATTCAATGCAAGAAGCACTTGGTTTATGGGGAGGAGAGCTTGTGTTTGGAGAATCTTTATATTCAAGAGGTGTTAGAGCTATGTGGGCGCTTACTAGTGGAGTATTGCCTTGGCTTGAGTGGAGTTTAAGTTCTATTAGTGAAGAAGGAGAAATTGATAATCAATTAAGAAGATTATTTAGCGCTCCATTAGGATCTTTATTTATAGGATTATTAAACTTAGAAAATGGTAGAGCTCATGCTGTTCCTATTATAGCTACTAATGCAGGAATTGTAGTAATTCCAACAAATGCAGAAAATATAACAGAAGAAGAATTTTCAAGCTTGATTACTCCTTCTACAAGTGTTTATAATCTAAGGGCATCTTTAAATGCACATGCTAGATATAATATTACAGGCTTAACTCTAATTGGTTTAGTTGGTAGTAGAGAAAATGAATTAGGTGGAGTGTTAAATCAATTTGATTGCACAGGAGATGGAAATCACAGAAGAGGTAATGGAAACTTCTTAAATCCAAACAATGCAAATGCTTGTGGTTTTGGAAGATGTGATTTAATGGAAGTTGATTTTACATTTAGCAGTTAAACTGCTAAATGTAATCTTTTGGTTTTTTAAGTGATGGAATAAAAAATTGAATTTTATTTTTTATTAATTTAAAATATTTGCTAATTTTTGAACGTTTTTTATTAACTGGATTTAGTTGAGTAGAACTAAACTCTGCTAAGTCTGGATTTATTAATGTAGGAAATAGCGCATACATGTTAGTGTGTTTATCATTATTTGTATACCAATCTGCAGGAATGTAAATTTTATTCATAATATGAAATAATTTTTTAGCACCATTGTTTGTAATTAGGTAACCATGAGTTCCATTGCCTCCACCTACAAGTCTTCTTAATTTCCATTGATTAGCTATTGATAAAGAAAATTTTTTGTAATATGGACTATTTATCATAAAACCATCGTCATAATACATTTGTTTGTAATGACCTAATAATAATAGTTCTAAATCTTTTGGAAATTCATCAATATGCTTTAAGAAGTCAATTAATTCTTCATTAAACACAGCATCATCTTCTAAAATGATAGCTTCTTTTAAATCTCTTTTTATTATTTCTTCATAGCATTTTCTATGGCTCATTGCACAGCCAATTTCGCCAAGTCCTAATTCTCTTTTAAATAGTCTTAATTGCTCATTTTTAGGATAGGTGTTTTGTCTTATCTCATCTTCACTTAATGCTTTGCCATATACTGCAGGTATTATTTCGTAATCGAGCCCAAAGCTTTCGCAAAGGGCTGTTATTTTTTCTCTTTTTTCAATGTCTTGCTCTAAATTTATTATAAAAAATTTCAAGCAAAAACTCCTGTTTTAGGACCACTCTTACCGCAACAATCTTTATATTTTTTACCACTTCCACAAGCACATAAATCATTTCTTGATTGTTTTTTATTTATAACTTGCTCTTCTTCTATAACTTCTTCTTGAGCTCTTAGTTGAATTATTAATAATACTTTTATGCTTTCACTCTTAATTCTTTCAACTAATTCCATAAATAGATTGTAGCTTTCTCTTTTATATTCTACTAATGGGTCTTTTTGATTATATCCACGAAGTCCTATACCTGTTTTTAAAATATCCATTTGGTATAAATGCTCTCTCCAAGCTCCATCTAAAACTTGTAAATATAATAACTTTTCAATTCTTTCTCTTTCTCCATCAGGTACTATGCTAAATTTATTTTTTAACATAGTAAGAATTGCGTTATTAATTACACTTTTACTTTCTTCAAGATTTAATGTCTTTAATAGTTCAATATCAAGCTCTAAATTAATTTCATTTTTAAATAATTCTATTAGATTTTCAGCACTTACATCGTGTAGATTATTTATTAAATAATCAACGTATTCAGCTACATTTTGCTCTACTTTTGTATCAATATCATAATTTGCATCAAGCAGTTCATTTCTATATTTATATATAGTTTTCCTTTGCTCGTTTGCTACATCATCGTACTCAAGTATGTGTTTTCTGCTTTCAAAATGAAGATTTTCAACTTTCTTTTGAGCGCTTGCTACTGCACGAGTTACAAGAGAGCTTTCTATGCTTTCTCCCTCAGCAATCTTTAGCTTTGTAAAAATAGCTTTTAATCTATCTCCACCAAATATTCTAAGTAAATTATCTTCAAGGCTTAAATAAAATCTAGAAATCCCAGGATCGCCTTGTCTTCCCGCACGACCTCTTAATTGATTATCAATTCTACGGCTTTCATGTCTTTCTGTTCCTATTATATATAAACCACCTAGCTCTCTAATCTCATCGGTAATTTTTATATCAACCCCACGACCTGCCATATTTGTAGCAATTGTAACTGCTCCTTTTTTACCAGCATCTTTAATAATTTCTGCTTCATGAGCGTGGTTTTTAGCGTTTAATACATTATGAGCGATTTTTGCTTTTTTTAAGTATTCATGTAAAAGCTCACTTTTTTCTATACTTGCAGTTCCTACTAATACAGGTTGTCCTTTTGCGTTAGCCTTTTTTATCTCTTCAACAACGGCTTTAAATTTTTCATCTTGAGTTTTATAAATTAAATCATCCAAATCTTTTCTAATTACAGGCACATTTGTTGGAATACTTATTACATCTAAATTATAAATTTGAGAAAACTCAGTAGCTTCTGTTTGAGCAGTTCCTGTCATACCTGCTAATTTTTCATACATTCTAAAATAATTTTGATATGTAATATCTGCTAGAGTTTGGCTTTCTTCTTGGATTTTTACACCTTCTTTAGCCTCTAATGCTTGATGAAGTCCTTCGCTAAAGCGTCTTCCTTCGCTAATACGACCTGTAAATTCATCAACTATCATTACTTCGCCATCTTTAACTACATAATGAGTATCTTTTAAGAATAAATTATTTGCTTTAAGAGCTTGGTCTAATTGATGAGCTAAAATAGCATTATCAAGGCTATATAAATTATCAACTCCAAATAATTTTTCAGCTTTAGAAATTCCAGCTTCGGTAATTAATATAGTTCTATTTTTTTCATCTGCTATAAAGTCTCCACTTGGTTTTTCTTTAGGATCTTCTGGGGCAACTCCTCTAATCATTTGCTTTGCTACTTCATTAGCTTTAATATAACCATCAAGAGTTCTATTGGTTGGACCTGAGATAATTAGCGGAGTTCTAGCCTCATCAATTAAAATACTATCAACCTCATCAACGATAACAAAATAATGATTTCTTTGCACCTTATCAGCCGCTTCAAAGCACATATTATCTCTTAAATAATCAAAACCAAACTCACTATTAGTTCCATAAACTATATCGCAATCATAAATAGCTTTTCTGTTTCTATGGTCATTACTTACTAAAATTCCTACGCTAAATCCTAAGAAATTATAAATAGCGCTCATTTCATTAGCATCTCTTGCTGCTAAGTAATCGTTCGTAGTAACTACATGAACGCCTTTTTTTGTCATTGCGTTTAATACAACAGGCAAGGTTGCTACAAGAGTTTTTCCTTCTCCTGTTTTCATTTCTGCTATGCTTTTATCGTTTAAAACCATACCGCCTATTAATTGAACATCATAATGTCTAAGTCCTAGAGTTCTTTTACTTACTTCTCTAACTATTGCAAATACATCTTCTAATACCAAATCTAAATTCTCATGATTTTCTAAAACTTTGTTTTGTAGTTTGTTAAATTCAGCTTTTATCTCATCATCGCTTAATTTTTCGTATTTTTCTTCAAGTGCGTTTATTTTTGATACTCTTTTTTTGTATGCTTTAAGAAGTCTATCATTACGAGTTCCAAATATACATTTTGCTATACTTTTAAACATTTAAATTTACCTCTTGGTTTTGATTTTTGAATATAATTATATTTGTTAAAATAAATAAAAGGATATTAAATGGATATTAAAAAAATCTTTTTGCTGTGTGCTTTCAGCATTTTTGCATTTGCATTTAAAATTGATAATATAAATTATAATAGTTTTAAAGCTGATTTTACTCAAGTTGTAGTTGATACTTCTAATAAGACTTTAATATATGAAGGAAAATTTTATTATAAAAACGATAAAAGCTTATGGCAATACTTAAATCCCGATGAAAAGCGTGTTTATATAAATAAAGAAGAAGTGGTTGTTATAGACGATGATTTAGAGCAGGTTGTAATAAGTAAAGAAGAAATTGATTTAGAAAATATATTAAAAAATGTAGTTTTAGATAAAAAAGACAAAAATACTTTGATTTATAAAGCTAATTATCAAAATGTGATTTATTATGTTAAAGTCCTTAATGATGTTTTAACAAATATTAGTTATAAAGATGAATTAGATAATCAAGTAAGTATTGATTTTACAAATACTAAAATTAACACCGATTTAGAAGATAGTTTATTTAAGTATGAAATCCCAAATAATTACGATATTATAAGGTAGAACATGATAATAGATATTGATTTAAAAGATAAAGCTTATAAAGTTTATATAGATGAAGTTATTAAAATCAACAAAGATTATGCGATTTTAACAAATACAACTTTAGAAAAATTATATTTAGAAGATGTAATAAATAAAATAGGTAAAAAACCAAAAGCAATTATAGTAATTCCTGATGGCGAGAAATATAAAAATATTGATAGTGTAAATTATATTTTAGATGAATTATTTAAGGCTGAAATTAGTAGAAGTGATTTGCTTGTTAATTTAGGTGGCGGAGTGATTAGCGATATAGGTGGCTTTGTTGCTAGTATTTATAAGCGTGGAATAAGTCATATAAATATAGCTACTACATTACTAGCAAGTGTAGATGCTGCAGTGGGCGGTAAAACAGGAATAAACAATAAATATGGAAAAAATCTAATAGGAACTTTCAAGCAACCTAGTGCTGTTTATATTTATACAAATTATTTTAAAACTTTAGAGCAAAGAGAGCTTAGTGCTGCTATGGCAGAAGTTGTTAAAATGGCTTTATGTTTTGATTTAGATTTTTATAAGAAATTAAGTGCTTTAAATTATGAAAATATATTTGAAAATATTTTAGAATTTGTTGAAAAATCAATCAAAATAAAAGCAAATGTTGTAATTAACGATGAATTTGAAGATAATCTTAGAATGAAATTAAATTACGGGCATACATTCGCTCATGTTATTGAAAATGAGACAAATTACAATACTTATTTACACGGAGAAGCAGTTTCTATGGGCATTGTAATGGCTAATAGATTAGCTTATAATTTAGGGCTTATTTCAAAGGAATTTGAAATAGGAATTAAGAATACTTTAAATAATTTTAAACTTCCTACTGAATACAAAATTAATTCAAAAAATAGTTTTTATGAAGGTTTTTTTCAAGATAAAAAAACTCTAAGTGGAAAGATTAATTTTATTTTATTAGACAATAAAGAAATGAGTATTATCAAAAACGATATTAATCAAAAAGTTATTTTAGATACTTTAGGAGAATTTGAATGAGATTTTTACTTGCGATTTTTCTTTTATTTGGTTTTGTTATAGCTGAAGATGAGTTTAGCAAAAACCTTGAAAGTATTTATAATCTTAAAGAAAAATTACATAAAATAAATGATGAATTAAAAGAAAATATCACAATAAAAAATTATAAAAATTACCAAGAATATTTAAAACTAAAAAACGAATTAAAAGACGCAAATGATAGCTTAATTAAAGCTAAAAAAACTCAAAGAGAACAGCTTGAAAGCAAGATTAAAATATTAGAAGATAAGCTTAATGTATTAAAAGATTATGAGACTTATAGCATAGTAAAATATTTAAATCTTCCAAGTGAGCCAAGTGAATATAAAAAGATTTCAAATATTTATTTAGTTCTTGAAGGATTATCAGAGCGTAAGCAATTGTTAAATGAAAATAAAGAATATGAAAGTAAACTAAAAGACTTCACAAGCCTAGTTTCAAAAGTAGAGCAAAAAACAAAGCTTTTACAGAGTTTATATGAGCTTGAACCTAGCGAGAATTTAAATCAGGAATTAGTATATTCAATAAAAGAGCTAAGCGATTATAAAAGCACCTTAGAAAACATAACAAATGCTTATGAGATATTTAAAGTAAAGGTTGCAAATAGTATTAAACTAATTAATGCAGATATTAAAAAACAATACGATAGTGCTATTAAATTTATAGCTATTATTATTTGTATTTTTATAGCTAGATATTTAGTAGGTTTAATTCTTAGAAAATATGTAGATGATAAAGATAAGGTTTATACTTCTTTTAAGATTTTAAATATTTTTACATTTATTATAGTAACTATGTTTTCATTATTTTATTTTGTTGAAAATATTAGTTATTTAGTAAGCGTTTTAGGTTTTGCTTCAGCTGGTCTAGCTATTGCTATGAAAGATATGTTTATGAGTCTTTTAGGTTGGGTTACACTTCAATTTGGTGGTGGATTTCATGTAGGCGATAGGATAAAAGCTACTAAAAATGGAGTTACTTATGTAGGAGATATCATTGATATATCTTTACTTAAAATGACTATATATGAAGATGTTACATATACTACTTTTTTAACAAATCGTCGTGCAGGAAGGATTATTTATATTCCTAATAATTATATTTTTACAGAATTAATTTCAAATTATAATTATTCTTATATGAAAACGGTTTGGGATGGAATAGACATTGTTCTTGATTTTTCAAGCAATATTGAAAAAGCAAAGCAAATAATCTTAGAATCAGCACAAACACACACTCAAGCATTTAGCGATAGTGCAAAAAAAGCTATTCAAAAAATGAGAAATCACTATCAAATGAAAAACTCAGGAACAGACCCAAAAATGTTTGTAATGTTAGAACAATATGGAGTGAAAATATCTATTTGGTATATGGCAAACTCAAGGGAAGCTTTAAAAATGAGAAGTATAGTAAGTGAAGAAATAATAAAAAGATTAAAAGAATGTGATGATATAAAACTAGCATTCCCATCACAAACTTTGTATTTAGATAAAAGAACAAACCAACCATTCTAAAGGAAAATAATGAAAATATATATTAAAACTTTTGGTTGTAGAACCAATATTTATGATAGCGAGCTAATCAAAAGCTATATAAAAGATAACGAAATAACAAACGATGAATTAAACGCCGATATGATAATCATTAATTCATGCACAGTTACAAATCAAGCCGATCAAGGCTTAAAACAATACATAAGACATATAAAAAATCATAATCCAAATACGAAATTTATTTTAACAGGCTGTGCAGCAGCTAGTATTGGTAAAAGCTTATATGATAGCAAGATTGTAGATGGTGTAATGGGTGCATCACTTAAATCAAATGTGAATAAATTCATATTAAATCCAAAGGAATTTGATTTAGGAAATTTAAAATTCATTGATGAAAAAATCGTTAGTAATTACGAAAATCACACAAAAGCCTTTGTCAAAATCCAAGAAGGTTGCGATTTTGCATGTAGCTATTGCATAATTCCTAGTGTGCGTGGTAAAGCAAGAAGTCTTGAAAGTAAGCAAATCATAACTCAGATAAAAACACTGGCTAATAATGGTTATAAAGAAGTAGTTTTAACGGGCACAAATATAGGAAGCTATGGTAAGGATATTGATTTTTCTTTAGCAAAATTATTAAAGGAAATTAGCAAAATAGGTATAAAAAGAGTTCGCTTAGGAAGTATTGAGCCGGTTCAAATTGATGATGAGCTTAAAGAGCTTTTAGATGAAGATTTTTTAGAGCGTCATCTTCATATTGCCTTGCAACACACAAATGAATATATGCTAAAACTTATGCAAAGAAGAAATAAAGCTTATAAAGATTTAGAATTATTTGAGTTTTTAGCATCTAAAGGCTATGCTTTAGGGACTGATTATATAGTAGCTCATCCAGGCGAAAGTGATGAGGTATGGGCTGATGCTATAAATAATTTTAAGAAATTTCCTATCACTCATCTTCATGCTTTTATTTATTCTAAAAGAGATGGCACAAGAAGTGTGGAATTAGCAAAAACCTTAGGTGAAATAGACAAAAATATAGCAAAAGCAAGACTAAATGAGATTAAAGAAATTACTAAAATGAAAAATTATGAGTTTAGAAAACAACAAAAAGATTTATTAGTTTTAGTAGAACAATTTAAAGATGGATTTTATCAAGGATATGATCAGTTTTTTAATCTAGTAAAAATTAAATCAGATAAAGATTTATTAAAAACTTGGATAAATATAAAAGATTACGAGGTAGAAATTGACAAAACAACAGCCATTTACTAAAAAAATAAAAATTATTATCGTTTGTATTATTGCAATTATTATTGCTTTAGGCGTATTTTCTTTAACTAAAAAAGAGCAAAATATATCTATAAATGAGTTTTCAAGCTTAGATTTAAAGAACATAAATAATGCATATTTATATGAAAATATGCTTTATTTTTCTATAAATAATAAAGATTATAAAATACTAGCAAATGATGAAATCATCAAAAAAATCTTAAATCATACAAGCATAGAAAATAAAGTAGAGTTTGATTATTCAATAATCTTGCTTTTAATAATGATAGGTGTTTTTGTATATTATTTAATGTATATTAGAAGTCTTAGCACAAAACAAGGCTCAAGCTCTCATCCTATTAATAATATGCTAAAGCCAGAATTTAGATTCGTAATTAAAACCGATAGCAATTTTAACGATGTAATAGGGCAAAAAAAGGCAAAAAATGAGCTTAGAAAATTAAGCGCTTTGTTTAAGAAAAATAATTCAAGTTTTGTTAAAGGAGTTTTGCTAACAGGGGCTAGTGGGGTTGGAAAAACTATGCTAGCAAGGGCTTTAGCTAATGAATGCGGAGTGAATTTTTTATATCAGAGTGCTAGTAGTTTTAATGAGATTTTTGTAGGACTTGGTGCAAAAAGGGTTAGAGAATTATTCGCAAATGCTAAAAAACTTGCACCTTGCATAGTATTTATTGATGAGATTGACGCGCTTGGAAAACAGCGTGGAAATGCCTTAGCAAACGATAGTGAAAATACTTTAAATGAGTTATTAACTCAAATTGATGGCTTTAGCGAGCTTAAAAATGTCTTAATAATAGCAGCTACAAATAGAGCTGATGTATTAGACAATGCCTTGCTTAGAAGATTTGATAGGAAAATTCACTTTACTTTACCTACTTATAACGATAGGCTAGAGTTTTTAAAGGATTTAGTGGCAAAAGACTTGATTAGTCCTGATTATAATTTAGATTATTTAGCTTTTATTTCAAGAGATTTTAGTGGGGCTAGTTTTAAGAGTTTAGAAAATGAATTAAGACTTAAAAATAAGCTTAGCGAAGATGAAATAATGCTTGAGATTTTAAACATAAAGCATGGAATTAGTGAAGATTTACATTTAAATGAGAGCGAAAGATACATTCAAGCAATCTATCAAGCAGGCAAAATCACAATGGCAAAGATTTGTGATGCTAGATTAGTTTATGCTGATTTATTTCATTTTGAATATTTTTATCCAAATGAAAATATAAAATCATTCTCAGAAATCAAAAATGAAATAAAAATTTTATTATCAGGAATGCTTGCTAATGAGATGTTTTTGGGTGAAAATTATGATAATTTCGCTAAAGATAATGAAAAAATCCAAAAGTTAAGCAAATTTTACATGGAATTTGAAATAGGAATTTTAGAAGAAGAATGCAAAGAGTTTTTAAAAGCTTATGAGATAGATATCAAGCAATTAGCAGATGAATTAATGCAAAAAGAAAGAATATTTTTTAAGGATAAATAATGGATATTGTAAAAATTGGAATAATTACTAGCTCAGATAGAGCAAGTGCAGGTGTGTATGAAGATATTAGCGGAGAAGAGATTAGAAAAATTATGAAAGAATATTTATTAAACGAAATAGATTTTAAATATTCTTTAATCCCTGATGAAGAAGAATTAATAAAAAATGAAATTATCAAAATGGCTGATGAGTTTAAATGCGATTTAATCTTTACAACAGGTGGCACAGGTCCAGCTATTAGAGATGTTACCCCAGAAGCTACAAAAAAGGCAATCGAGCGTGAATTACCAGGGTTTGGAGAATTAATGCGTGCAAGCTCACTTAAAATTGTTCCAACAGCAATTTTGAGTCGTCAATTAGCAGGAATTAGGGGAAATTCATTAGTGATTAATCTTCCCGGTAAGCCAAAAGCTATTCGTGAATGTATAGAGCCAATCTTTCCTGCGATACCTTATTGCCTAGACTTAATTGAAGCAGCTTATATAAATGAAAGCGAAAACGCTCCAAAAGTCTTTAGGCCAAAGGCAAAATAATGCCCTTAAGGGAAAAATTGTTTAATGAATAAATTTATAATTTAATATTTTAATTAATTAAGGAGAATAATATGAATAAGAAAATTGTGTTTTCATTAGCTGTATTATCAGCCTTTTCATATGTAAGTGGTGTCTATATAGATGATGACATTACTTGTAAAGACAATAAAAATAGCAACTTTAATCAGTGCGCTAAAATTAGGTGGCAATTTAAACTTGGAAATCCAAATAGCCAAGATCATATTGCTAATTTTGATAGTTGTCTAAAAGCGTATGATCCAAATACTGGTGATGAAAGAGGTAGAAATTCTTTTGATAAATGTACAAGACTTGGAAAAGCTCACGATAATTTTTATGTTCAATGTATTAATCAAAGAGGTGTTCCTTTAGCTGAGCGTTCTGAAGACTTTCATAGAATTAATTTACTATCAGATAAATTTAAAGCTAAATATGATGCCTTAAGAGTATGTTCAATTCAACATTTTGATGCAAGGAAATATGATATATGCAAATATTTTGAAAGTGCACGAGGTGATTGTGGTAAAAATGATTTTGTGAAACTTTATCAAAATTTAGTAGAAAAAACTTTGAATAATAATCCAAGTGATTATTGTAAAGGTGTTTTAAAGCAAGAATTAGATGATGTGAAACTGTATAGAGAAAAGGGTATTAAGCGTTCTATTGTTGATTATCCTGTATATTTTCCATATTCTTTACCTGATATAATTCAGATAAGAAAAAATAATATTCAAAATTTTGAAGTAGAAGCAAAATTTAATGTTAGAACAGAAAAGAAGATTATTCAAGATTATTATAAAGAGTTTGTAACAGATACAACAGGAAGAATTGAAGTAGAATCAAATGCAGCTAAGACATATACAAGAACGCTTATTTATTTCTTAGAGCAACCTGATGTTGAGTGGCAAGTAGAAAACTTTGCAAAATATATTGTTGGAAATGATGCTGCACACAATTGGTCTAAAGGTTTAGGTTGGCTTGATTGGGGTAGCCATGATGGTAAGGTAGTAGATTCTGATAACAATAAAATCATTCAAATTGACGGAAGAACTTTTAATGGTGCTCAAGGTGCGGGTAACGTTTATGAGCATTTCTTAAATTATAGAAGCAAGTATCTAGACAATAATGAAGAGCTAAGAAATAAAATTTATGAATATTTATTCTTAAAAAATTCAAGAGTAAGACCAATTACAAGCAATTATTTTAGAGATTATCCAGAAAATTATAGAGAAGGTGGTAACTTAGGCGGACCTAGTAAGTGTTATAACTATGACTTACAACAATTTAAATCAGAATATTCTAGAGCATCTTATTTTGATTATCAGAATTTAAATGATTTTGTATTTAATAGTGGAGCTCCTGAATTTCAACCAAAAAAATATACTTTTAGTATCCATAAGAGCTTTGATAACACGAAAGGTATTTTTGAAGAAGGTAAGAATACTAAATTTAGCATAAATGTAAGACCATCTTTTGATAATACTTCTCCATTTTACGATAATAATCCTACCGGAAATGAGGGCGGTATTTATAACAGTATAAAACTTAAATTTTATGCTGATGCTGATAGTTTGTTTATTACTGACATAGCAAATCAAGACAATAGAAATCTTTCTAAGCCATTAAAGGTAAATGATTTAGATAATGTATATATTGCTCTAAAAAATCATGGTGATAGTATTCCAGTAAGAAATGCGGGGACAAAATACTATTTAAGTCAGTTTACTATGAGTAAAAGACAAATTTCAGATTCAGATGGTGCAGTTGATGGTAAGCTTATAAATATTGAAAACACAGATCCAATAGAGCTTCAAATCCAAGAAGGTATTAATGGTTTAGGTCTTAAGTTTGATCAAAATGCGTTTTATAAGCTAGTTGGTATTTCTAAAAAAGAAATAGAAGATGGTAAAACTTATGAAATTACTTTCAAGATCAAAACAATAATAGATGATAATGGAATTTACAAAAGACCATTATTTGAAGAAGATAGTAATAGAATAATCAAAGGAAAGCAATTAGGTGAAGTTAAAATTATTTTAGGCCATGGACAAATGCCAGGTCTTTCATTTGGAACAGCTTATGCTAATGTAAATAATGGTAAAGTTGTTGATGGTAATAGAATTGCTTCAAATGTAGAAATTGCAAATCAAATTTATACAAGAACCAATAATCAGTCTATTTACCTAGGTATTAAAAAGGCTAATGTACCAACTTTATATAGACAATATATAAGATTTTTAGACGCTAATAATAATCCACTTAAAGTTAAAGTTTATGGAGTAAATGGTAAATTATTAGATAAAAATAGTGAATGTCAAGGATATTTTCCTTTAGAAAATAAAATGGTTTTAGAATTAGGAAAACTGTCTGTTGGACAAAATTACAAATTAAGTTATGAAGCAGCTGAATATGATACTATTGATGAAGCTTGCAATATTTTAGGTCAGAGATATTCAAATGAATTTACAATTAGACCTGAAAAAATTGAGTATAAAGTTGCAGGAAAAGATGAATTTCAAAAGAATACTGGTAAAGTAGATAGTAATTACACAGATAATAATGTAATATTTACTTCTAATATGAAAGATGATAAATTTGGTATAGGTATTGCGGAATTAAGAGTGACTTATGCTGATACAACAAAAGGTGTAAAAACATTTAATTTAGAAGATATAAATACTAATTTATTAAATAAGGTTACTAATACAACAACTTCGTTTGTAGATTTTGATAAGACTAAAGGTGACTTTGCAATTAAGACAATTTTCCCTATGGTAACAGATGCTAAGATTTTATTAGCTGAAAATAAATTCACTCATGAAGATTTAAAAAATGGTTTATGTAACAATAATGATAGAGCGCTTTATAAAGATGAAGCTAATAAAATTGAGTTAGATGGTAAGATAAATTGTCAAACTCCAGGAAATGAAATTAGCGTTAAATTTATAGCTAATCAAAGCTTTAGCTTAGAAAAAGACACAATAGGTAATGATATTAAGGCTAGTGTTACAAATACTAACTTTATTAATTATGTTCCATTTAGTGATTTAGATAATGAGAGATTAAGAATACCTTTACAGATTGCTAACACAAATAATGGTTCATATTTTTATAAGAAATACGATAGTGATAGCGTAAAAGCAGAATTAAATATAACCTACGCAGAAGAGCCAAAAGACCTTAAAAAAGTTATTATTAATGCTACTTCAGATTTAGATGTTAAAGTAATTAGCCAAAACCAATTTGAGCTTTCAGGTTTAAATAGAAAATTTGATGATAAATTAGCAGCATTAGATATTACAAACAAGCTAAGCACTTATAATGAAGGTGATTTTGATGCGAAAAACTTTGCTAAGCTTGAGTATAAGATAGGTTATCCAAAAACTTCTAGTGGTAAAGCTAATTTAGAAAAGGAATTTGTTATATCAAATGCTGATTCAAAAATCACATTTACAAGCGGTAGTGAAGAGCCAAAAAATAATATCTTAGATAGACCTTATAGATTTGCTTATACTGGTTTATTCTTTAAGGACATTAGGGTAAATAACAAGAGTGCAAATGGTTATAATATTGAATCAGGTAATGCAGGTTTATTAAAGTATGTTGAAAATAAAGGCTTTAAACCATTAGAAGGACATTATATTAATAACTTTAATACACTATATAATAGTGCAATAAGTTCATTTAATTTAATTTCTGATTATTCTCGCTCAAGTTTAGCTGGAAATAAATATGAAATACCAAATAACTTAAAGCATAATCAATATGTTAAAGATACAATTAGATTTGACATAAAAGATTCAGCTTATAAGTATTTAGATTCATTCTCTACATTTACAATAGAGTTTATAAAATAAACAAGCCCTAGCCAAAAGGCTAGGGTTATACAATCTCTTCAATTTTTTATAATAAAACTTACTTAAAATAAAATTTTCAATTCTTTAAATGTATATGAGCAAAATTATGCTGAAATTCCTATTTCAAATTTTTTGATTTTTTGCTTGAAATTTTAATGTAATTTTGCGGGGCAAAACTACATTAAAATCCGTAAAGATAGCGTTAAAATCCATCGAACTACAAAGTAGGTTATAGATTTTACTTATCTTTACCCAATAGTAGTGATAGAAAAAAGGGTGGGAAAAGCTTACGGAAGTGGGGGGGGGTGGATAGTGAAAGACTACCACAAAGTTTTCCCTACCCACTTCCATAAAAAAGTATTATAAAAATGCCAAAAAACTTTTTAGAGAAAAATACAATCTGAAATTCCTATTTCAAATTCTTTGATTTTTTGATTGAAATTCTAAGGAATTTGATTAAAGTAAATTAGCGTCTTTTAGTATTTCTTTTATAGCTTCGGCACTATCTTTGCTTTTTAGATTCATTATTAAAATATCATCAATATTTACTGAATACTTTTTGCCTGCGTATTTGATGATAGTCTTTTTAAGATTTTCTTTGCCAAGTTCTGTAAATAAGTCTTCATAATAATAACTTGATATAACCATATTTAAACTATCTTGTATGAAGTCTTTTTCATTAGCTACATTATCGCCAATCACTTTTATGCTTAAATTAATTTTCTTTAAGCCATTTGATTTAGAATATAAATCGGTTTCAAAATTACTTATTTCAATACTACCTGCCATAGCAACAACACTTACTAAAGTAAAAACAAATTTTTTCATATTTGTTCCTTATCGCAAAATTGATAAAACTGCTTTACTGCTAAATTAGCCTTAGCCTTAATTCTAAATAGATTTTCGTATGATTTTTCGCTACCATTGAAAATTATTTTAAAATTACTTGGATTTGAGCTTCTTGATAATGCTACATAAAGCTGACCTTGAGCAAATATTTTATCACATTTACAAATTAATTTATCAATACTCATTCCTTGGCTTTTATGAATTGTTATTGCATAAGAAAGCTTTAGGGGAAAGGCTTTTAAGATAGCATCGGGCTTTTTGTCAATTAAGCTAGGATTTATTCTAAAACTAGCTGCAATTTCTGGGTCGCTAAAGTATAAAAACTCTCTAGGGCTTACTGAATAAATATATTGATTTGAGCGAATTTTTAATTCTTTTTCTTTTTCATCATAGGCGATTATCTCACCTTGCATTCCATTGTAATAATTATCAAAATTATATGTAAAAATAACCTTTGCACCTATTTTAAAAACAAATTCTTCTTCAATAGGCTGAGCTCTTAGCCATTGCTTAAAATCATTATCTAATTCTTCATCAAATTCTATATTTTTCTTAACACTAGCATTAAAAGAATATTCTTTATTATCAATAGCTTTTAATTTGGCTATATTGATATTTTTTGCCTCTTCGTTTGTGCCACAAATAATCGTATAATCATCATAATTATTTATATCATCTTTTATTTTGTATTGCTTAAAATACTCAATGCAATTATTTGTAATATTTCCTATTCTAATGCTTCTTAGATTTTCATAAAATTCTTTATCGCCCATTCTATGCTGAGTAATTAGCTCAATTACTTTGAAATTACATTCTTGCCAGTATTTTGAGCAAAAAGCATAATTGCCATCAGATTTAACAGGCTCAAGCTGATAAAAATCTCCAACTATTAATAATCTAATATTGCTAAATCCAAAAAGTCTTGAATAAATCATATCAAATACATCGCTACTTATCATAGATATTTCATCAATGATGATTAATTCTATTCCTGATAAGGATTTATATAATTCTTGCAAGTCATCTTTGCTAGTTTTAAGCTCGTTTATGTTTCTTGCAAGGCGAAGTTTAAAAAATCTATGAACCGTATCTCCGCCGATATTTACAGCAGCAAGTGCAGTGCTAGCTAATACTATTGTCTTAAAAGCATTGCTTTTAATAATCTTATCTATGGTATAAGATTTTCCAACTCCTGCACCACCGGTTAAAAATACATTTCTTCCTTGTTTTAATAAGTCAATTATATACTTACTTTGATTCATCAATTATATTTACTTTATAGTTTTTTGTAGTAAGTGCATTAAGTCTTAACATTAAATCTTCATAAGTATCACCATCATAAGGATAAAACGCCACACATTCTTTTGCCCTTGTATTTAAAAAACTATAAATTTCATTGCTTATGTTTTGAGTATTTTCTTTACTTGCACCTGAAAATAAAATAATTATCCCGCTTTCTAGCTCAAAAACACAATCAGTTTTTCTTAAAATACTTGCAATTACTTTTCTATGTTCTTCATCAGGACTTTTTATAAAAGCTAAGCAAAACTCAAAATCTATATCATAAAAGTATCTATAAATATTCGCTGTAAAAAAATCAATAATTTTTTTCATTTCTTCTTTTTTAAAAATTTGCATAATTTCTCCTTCACTCATTTCTTAAAGTTTTTAATACATCTATTTTACTAGCTTTATATGCTGGATATAAAGATGAAAGCATTACTATAATACTAGCTCCAAAAGTGATTGTTAAAAAATCGCTCAAGCTAAGATTTATAGGTAATTTTGCACTTCCATATACATCAGCAGGAAGCGAAATAATATCAAATGTATCTAAAATCCAAAGTCCAAAAAAGCCTAATAAACAGCCAAAAATAATGCCTACAAAACCTATAAAACAACCTATTGTAAAAAAGGCATTTTTTACTTCTTTTTTACTAGCACCTAGGGCTAATAATAATGCTATTTCACTTCTTCTATTTAAAACAATCATAAATAAAGAAGTGATTATATTTAAACTTGCAATTATTACTATCATCATTAGTATAAAAAATAAAGCTTTTTTCTCTAAATCAATTGCGCTTAAGATATTTCCGTTTTGCTCCCACCAACCTATGAAGAAATATCTATCATTATATTTTGCTTTAAGTTTTGAAATATCTTCTTTTGGATTATTTGTATCTATATGAATACCTGTTATATCTGTATTTTTTAAAACTTTTTGCAAGTCTTTAATATCTACATAAACATAAGAATTATCATAAGCATTTAAGCCTGAATGAAAGGTTGAACCTAAATAAAAACTCTTAATATTTGGACTTATACTAAAGGCATTAGCGCTTAAATCGGTAAATATTAAGTGTAATTTATCGTTTATATTAGCTCCCAATCTATTTGCAAGACCATTGCCTAAAATTGCTTGGAATTTGAATTCGGAATTAGGAATATTTAAAATCTTATTAATTTGCTTTTCTTTTTCAAAATCAACCCCAAATACAACAGCACCATGCATAGTAGAATTAAATCTTATCGCTGCTTGAGTTTGAATAAATGGGCTTATTTTATAATCTTTACTAAGCTCATTTATTAAATCTTCATCTATTAAAACACTTCTTGGATATAAAGTAATAGGGTAGTTCATAGTAAGTAATTTATCCATAAAGCTCTTATTCATTCCATTCATTACAGCCATAGAAATGATTAGAACACAAACGCCAAGAGCAACACCAACAAAAGCAAGTAGCTTTGTAATCATAATAAAAGGCATTGATTTATCAAAGCGAAGGTATTTAAATAATAAATATTTTGTCATAAATTATCTTTAAGTGCTTTTGCTATTTGGGTTTCGGTTGCATCTTTTATTATTAAATCTGCAAAATCTAAATTCTTTTTAGCGTGTTTATTGCCTAAAAATAAGATTATGAAAGTTTTTGGATTTTCGTACTTGATTTTGTTTATTTGGCTTACTAAATTTTCATAATCAAACAATAATGCCTCATAACCTATTGCTATTATTTTGTAATTATTATTTAATTCATTTATAAAGGCACTTATGCTATCTACTTTTGTATTTAGCTTTGCGTGTTTGTTTGCTATGTGATATAAATAATCAGTTTGTATATCTGAGCTTAAGAATATTAAAACATCGTTTTTAAATTCTTGCGTTTTGTTTTCTACTTTATAATCACTTAATAAAGTAATCAAGATATTTTTTAGTTTTATCTTACTAAACGGGCGTTTTAAATAATTATCTTTATTGTAATTATCGCTTAAAATTATTGTGTTTTTTGTCCTGTAATCATAATCTTCATCAACTATTACACAAGGATAACTTGAAAAATCACTAATGCTATTATAAAAATCTACATTTATTTCATATTGCTTTAATATTGTTTTCAGCAAGAAATTTTCTAATAAATCATTATTTAAAATAGCGATTTTAACTCCGTTAAAACTAGGATTTAATTCATTTTCAAAATTATCATAATTTGTTTCATAAGAAATCGTTGTTTTTGTTAATGAATAAATGTTTTGAATACTATCATCATTGTGCTTTTCTATTAGCTCTCTTATTTGATTTAAATTATTTTCATTTGTATATGATAAAACATTGTTAATGTTTTTAAGCTCTTTAGCACTGCTATTCAAATGCTTTATTAAAAACTCATTGTGGTTTTGTAAAGCCATCATTTTTTGCTTTATTTTGCCTACTTCATCTACTATTAATCTAAGATTTTTATTCAAATCTAAATTATCGCTATTAGCGCCTAAGCTTTTTAATATTTCTTTTAAAATATTTATTTTTTGGTTTGCACTTTTTTTTCTAATAAGTGCAGCTATAAAACTTACTGCGTTAAATATCAAAATCACTGCCAAAATGATTGTAAAAATCGTTTGATTTAGCAAATTTTCTACAAATAAACTAGCTATTAAAATAGCACATAATAATATATTAAACAAACTTGGAAACACAAAAATCCTTTATATAAACTATAAGCTAAATTATGGCTATTAGATTAAATGATTATTTAATATTTTTACTAATTTTAGAAGCTACATTTTTATTTGTAACTTTTGCTATTTCATCAAAATCAGCCTTGTAAATATTTTCATAATTTTCATAATATTTTAATAATTTAATAATATTTGCTTTTGAAATGCCAAGCTGTTCTAATTTTGACGCTTTTAAATCATTTTTGCGTTTTGCATTTTGATGAGTAGTGATTGCAAATCTATGTGCTTCATCTCTTAGTTTTTGAATAAATTGTAAAACCTCATCATTTGTTTTGAGTTCATATACTTTATCTTTAAAATACAGCTTATCACGAGCCGCACCCTTTGCTCTATGTGCTAGATGATTTAATTTTTCTTTAGAAATTGCTATTACATCTACATTTATTTCATTTTGAGCTAGAAGTTCATTTGCTAAATCAAGCAAAGCCTTTCCACCATCAATTATCCATAAATCAGGACTTGCTAATTCGCTAAAAGAATTAATTCTTCTAATAAGCATTTCTTGCATTTGTTCATAATCATTACTACTTGTAAGATTATATCTTCTATAATTTTGCTTATTAAATTCATTGCTTGATAAATTATAATTTATCATAGCACCCACAATAGCTTCTCCTTGAAAGTGAGAATTATCAAAAACTTCTATTACATAAGGCATGTTTGTTAAATTAAAAAAGCTTTTTAATTTAAACAATAAATTATTTTCTTGTTTTTTAAGATTTATTAAAGCGTTATTTTCTGCTAATTCTATTAGCTTTTTAACTTCATTTGTTTTTGCTATTTTTATGCTAACTTTATGATTTGCTAGTTTGCTTAGATATTCGCTTAATAATTCTTTATTTTCATTTTCTTCTTTTATGTAAATATTATTAGGAATTATTCCTTCTTTGTAGTTTGCAAACAATAATTGACTTAAAAAATCGCCTTCTTTATTTATGATTTTTTCATTAATTACGCTTACAACTTTTCCATGATTAATCACAAGCCTTGTGCTTGATAAAAACTCGTTATCACTAACTACTGCAAAGACATCAAAGCTAACATCTTTTGCTAAATCTACTTCAATTTCCTGATTTAAATTCTTAATATGATTTATCATATCTCTTATTTTAGCTGCTTCTTCGTAGTTTTCGTTTTCTGCGTATTTAAACATTTTTTCATTTAGAGTTTTTAGCATTTGCTTTGGGTTTTTTAAAGCTTGTAAGGCTTGTTTTAAAATATTTTCATATTCAAGCTTTACATTAAACTCACAAGGTGCTAAACATCTTGACATATCATAAAAAATACATCTTTTTTTACAGCTTTTCATTTGTCTTAAGGGATAACATAAATATAAAGCTTCTAATAAATCTTTTGCCCCACTAGCATAAGGTCCATAATACTTAGTTAAAGAATCTTTTTTAACTTTTCTTGTGATTTCAAATCTAGGGTAATCTTCTTTTAAATCACAACAAATATAAGGATAAGTTTTATCATCTCTTAATAAAATATTATATTTTGGATGCATTTGTTTTATTAGCGAATTTTCTAAGATTAAAGCGTCTAATTCACTACTTGTTTGAGTGTATTCTAAATTATTTGCTTCTTCAATTAATTTTATAATTCTAGGAGAATTTTTAGGATTAGCTCTAAGGCTTGGCGTAAAGCTAAAATAACTTCTAACACGCTTTTTAAGATTTTTTGCCTTTCCTACATAAAGCAAAGTATTATTGTGATAATACCTATAAACCCCTGATTCGTTTGGTAAAGAATTAATTTTGTCTAATAGATTTGATTTTTGCATTTGTTTTTTTAATACTTTCTTTTAAATTATCCACTAATATTTGATGTTCTTTTAATTTTGCGAGATTATTAAAATCTTCGCACATTAAATCTTTTAATAAAATCTTTGGTTGTCTTGATTTTTCGTAATCTACATAAGCATTTAAAATTGCATTTGAATTTATTATTATTTCATCATTTCTTAGATTAAGAACTCTTGCTTCAATAGGTGAAAATCTTTTATAATTATTAATATGGTTTAAAATAGCTCTTTTTGTAGAGTCATTTCTTATATCTTGAGCTAGGGTTGGATGATATACTCTTATTCTAAAATAATTCCTATCAAATTTCGTATATACATCGCATACAACACCTTTTTGGGTTAATTTGTATTTAATATCGGGTGGCATACTTAAAATAAATAATTTTAATTGTTTATTAAGTTTTAAAAATAAAAGGTTTTTATTATGAGCTGCAAGTTCTTCATGAATATTTTTAATATCTTTAAATTTAGTCATATTGTTTTGTTATTTGCCTTAGTTTTTTCTGCTTGTGGATATAAAAGCGATCCTGTCTATTATGATAACAAGTCAACGCAAACACAAAAATTACCTTTTGTTGAATTAGAGTAAATAATATCTAACATTTTTTAAAAAAGGAGCTTCAATGGAAATCACATTTTCATGGGCGGGAATTTTATGTTTGGTGATATTTATCATCGGTTATTATTTTATAGCAGCTGAGGATAAATATCATATAAACAAAACAAAACCTGCAATATTTATCGGAACTTTAATGTTTATTATTTTAGGTATGTTTTTAGCAATTAACGGCAAAAGCACCGAGCCTTTAGAAGAAGAAGTAAAGGCTTTGATTGAAGAAATTGCTGAAATTGTATTTTTCTTAATGGTTGCTATGACTTATATTGAGGCATTGATTGAGCGAAATGTATTTAATACATTAAAATATAAACTAGTTACTAAAGGCTATACTTATAGAAAATTGTTTTGGCTTACAGGTCTTTTAGCATTTTTCATCTCTCCAGTAGCTGATAATCTAACAACAGCTTTAATTCTTTCTACCGTTTTACTTACAATTGATAGCGAGAAAAAAGAGTTTTTAGTTCCTGGGGCAATAAATATAGTTGTAGCTGCTAATGCAGGTGGTGCTTGGAGTCCATTTGGAGATATTACAACTCTTATGGTTTGGACAGCTGGAAAAAGTCCATTTATAGACTTTTTTGCTTTATTTCCTGCTAGTTTTATTGGCTGGTGGCTTACTGCATTTTTACTAAGTCGTTATGTGCCTAATGTTAAGCCTAATTTTGATACTAAAACAATGGAAGTTGAATGTATTAAAGAAGGTGGTAAGGCTATTATTTTATTAGGGGCTTTAACAATTGCTAGTGCTGTTTTAATGCATTCATTATTTGGCTTACCTGCTATGTGGGGAATGATGTTTGGCTTATCATTATTAAGCATTTATACATACAGATTTAATGTATCTCGTGGTAAAAAAGACATAAATATCTTTCATTATATGACTAAAATTGAGATGGATACATTATTATTCTTCTTTGGTATTTTAGCAGCTGTTGGAGCATTACATTTTGCAGGATGGCTTGCTTACGCATCTAAGCTTTATGATATTGCTGGAGTTACTACTACAAATATCGGAGTAGGGCTTTTAAGCGCAGTTGTTGATAATGTGCCTGTTATGAGTGCAGTTCTTAAAGCAAATCCAAATATGAATATAGATGATTGGCTTTTAGTAACCTTAACTGCCGGAATAGGTGGTTCATTAATTAGCTTTGGCTCAGCAGCTGGAGTTGGTGTAATGGGTAAAATGCGTGGAATTTATACATTTGGATCACATATGAAATATGCTTGGACTATTTTATTAGGTTATATTCTAAGTATTATTATTTGGTGGTTACAATTTGAGTATTTTGATTTATATTAGGAAAGGAATTTAATGGAAAAAGCAGATATTTTAGTGCTTGACTTTGGGTCGCAATACACCCAATTAATTGCCAGAAGGCTAAGAGAACAAGGAGTTTATACTCTAATTTTACCTTTTAATATTAGTGCAAATGAAATTAAAAGCTATGAGCCTAAAGGTATTATTTTAAGTGGTGGTCCTGCTAGCGTTTATGCAAACGATGCTTATTTTTGCGATAAAGCGATTTTTGATTTAGGATTACCGATTTTAGGAATTTGCTATGGAATGCAATTAATGGCTCATCATTTTGGAGCAGTTGTTGCACCTGCAGGTCATAAAGAATATGGTAAAGCTAAGATTAGTGTTCAAGAAGATAGTTGTTTATTTAAAAACTTACCAAAATCTCAAGTAGTATGGATGAGCCACTCTGATAAGGTTGAGAATTTACCTGCTGGATTTAAAACAATTGCAGTTAGTGAAAATAGCCCATTTTGTGCTTATGGAAATGATGAGAAAAAAATGTATGCACTACAATTTCATCCAGAAGTGCAACATAGTGAATTTGGTAAAAATATCCTTAAAAACTTTGCAAAATATGTATGTAATTGTGAAAGCGTTTGGAATATGGGTTCATTTGCTAAAACACAAATTGAAAAGATTAAAGAACAAGTTGGTGATAAAAAAGTTCTTTGTGCAATTAGTGGTGGTGTAGATAGTAGTGTTGTTGCTGCACTTTTAGCAAGTGCTATCAAAGATCAAACTATTTTAGTTTTCGTAGATACTGGACTACTTAGAAAGAATGAAAAAGAGCAAGTAGAAAATATGCTTAAATTAAAGTTCGGTATAGAACTTAATACTATTGATGCTAGAGAAATTTTCTTAACAAAATTAAAAGGTGTAACAGACCCAGAAACTAAGCGTAAAATTATCGGAAATACTTTCATTGAAATATTTGAAGATTTTGCAAAAAAACAAGAAGGCGTTGAATTTTTAGCACAAGGAACTTTATATACTGATATTATTGAAAGTAGCGTTGTAGGTAGCTCAAAAACAATTAAAAGCCATCACAATGTAGGCGGCTTACCAGAAAAAATGAATTTAAAATTAGTTGAGCCTTTAAAAGAAATATTTAAAGACGAAGTAAGATTACTTGGACTTGAACTAGGTCTTACTAAAGATTTAGTATATCGCCATCCTTTCCCAGGTCCAGGTCTAGCGATTAGAATTATGGGTGAAGTAAATGAAGAAAGCTTAAATATTTTAAAAGAAGCTGATGATATTTTCATTCAAGAACTTAAAGCTAATGGTTATTATGATAAAACATGGCAGGCATTCTGCGTATTATTAAATGTAAAGAGCGTTGGAGTTATGGGAGATAATAGAACCTATGATAATGCAATAGCTCTAAGAGCAGTAGATGCAAGCGATGGAATGACAGCGACATTCTCACACTTACCTTATGAATTACTTGAAAATGTAAGTAGAAGAATCATAAATGAAGTTAATGGAATTAATAGAGTAGTTTATGATATTTCAAGTAAGCCACCTGCAACTATTGAGTGGGAATAAGATTTTTAATTTCTTAATTCAATAATTTGAATTAAGAAATTTATTTTTTATATACTTTTAAATTCCTATTTTAAATTCTTCTTTTTTTAATTAAAACCATCTTTTTTAGTGCTTTATATTTATGTAAATTTAGGAATTTGAATTAGGAATTAAGGCTTTAAATTTAATATATATAGTAAAAGCTAATTCCTATTTTAAATTCTTTAAAAATAAGCTTATTTTCTATCTTGCTTATAGTATATTTCGTTTATTTGATTATCTTGCAGTTTTATTGCTATATCAACTGGATTTTTATAAATAATATCTTGAAAATACAGTATATTATTTTTTTCATTTTTTCTAAATCCATATTCTTTTAGATATTTAAGAATTTCATCGTTATTTTTATCTAGCAACATAGCATTGAGTTCTTTTGTGGTAACTTCATTTATTATGCAATATTTTTGATTTTCAAAGCAAGTTTTATCAGCATTTATAATTTTTGCTATTAAGTCATTTGGCTCTTTTATAAAATATTCATAGTATTTATAAGCAGAAACTAAAGCTAAAATTATTAAAAAATATTTATTAAATTTAATTTCATCTAATCTTTTTTTTAAACTTCCATAAGCAGTAGAAAGCAAAATCGCAGATACAAAATAATAAGCAAAATCAAAGCCCATAAAAAGCTCAATCAAGCCAACAACTACGCATAACCAAGATAAATAATAAGATAAATATTGTAAAAGTTTTATAAGTTTATATTTCATTTCGCTCTTTCTTTAATTCAAATACCAAAATCACAAGAATTTGAATTAGGAATTATTTAGGATTTACCTTAGTAAATCCTTATTTTAGTTTTGAAAGTTCTTCAATTATATCAATTAAATCTTGTGGAGATTTTGCGTGAGCTAAATTGATTACATATTTTCCATTAACGATGAAAGCTGGAGTTCCATAAGTATTAGCTATTTCATCAGCTGCATCATTTACGCTTGCTAAATACTTTCCTTCTGGGCTTTCTATGAATTTTTCTAGTTTTTTCTTTGAGATTTCAAGTAGGGTTAAACCTGCTTTATAAAATTCATCAGGGTTATTATTCCAAGTATTTTTATTTTTAAATAAATCTATAAAATAAGCACTTGCTAATTTGTGGTGTAAGCTATTTTTATCAACTAAACTTAATTTATTTTTTTCATCTTGATATTTTGCATAGTTTAATAAATTAGCCATTTCTTTACCAAATTGTCCCCAAGATTTAACCATTAAAGACTTGATTTCAAGATTAGGTAATTTTTCGCTAATTAATCCTAGAGTATTGTAGTTATGGTGTAGATAACAATGCGAGCATTGATAAGACCAAACTTCAGTTAAAGAATTATTAGAATTTGAAATAGGATTTTCAAGCACATTGTATTCAACACCTTCGCTTAGAGCAAATAGGTTTGAGCTTAATATTAAAGCAAAAGTTATTGTTTTTAATTTTTTAAACATTTTTTCTCCTTAAAAAAATTGCATTAATATATAAGATTTAAATTAATAAAAATTTATTCCAAATGATAATGATTAACATAATTTAGTATAATTTCATCGCATTTTAAAAAAAAGGATTAAAAATGAAAAAGTTATTTTCTTCAATTATCGTAACAGCGATTTTAAGTTCAGGTGCTTATGCAATTAATATTGATGAAGCTAGTGTTAAGGCACATTTCGTTGGCTTTAAAATGGCTAAAAAACTAGGTGTTCCTGGTGTTATTGATGATGCTAAATTTGAATTTGGTAAAACAAGTGGTTCGGTTGTAGATATTTTAAACGAAGTTAAAGCTAGTTTAGATTTTGCTAATGAAAATACAAAAGATAAGGTTCGTGAAAATAATATCCATAGAACATACATTGCAAATCTTAAAAATAGCAAAATTGAAGCAAGTTTAAAAGACGCAAAAGGTGATGAGACAAATGGAAGTGTAACAGGAGTTATTACTTTTAATGATGTTACAAAAGAAATTCCTATGACTTATAGTGTTGCTGATGGTAAATTAGTTGTAAAAGGCGAAATCAATATGAGAACAGATTTTAATACTGAAGATGCTTATATTGCACTTTCAACAGATAAGCAAATCGCAGCACTTCATGGCAAAAAGACTTGGGAAGAAGTTGAAATTTATTTTGATGTAGATGTTAAATAATCTTTAAAGGCTAGAATACTAGCCTTTAACTTACTTTAAGGATTATTTAATTGATTTTAATTGATTGTATTGATATAAGTAAAAATTACGGCGAAAAAGTTATTTTAAAAAATGTAAATTTTAGTATAAATGATGGCGAAAAAATCGCAATTATAGGTAAAAACGGGCAAGGCAAATCTACATTTTTAAAAATAATTACAAAAGAAATTGAACCAGATAATGGCAGAATACTTATAAATTCTAGCATTAGCTTTTCTATGCTTTCTCAAAGTATTAATAATGATTTGGATTTAAGTGTTGATGAATATATTAAGCTTGAATTAGGCGATATTTTTAATGCCCTAAAAGAATATAATGAAATAAATGAAAAGCTTGCAACTAAGCCAGATGATAAAGAATTGCTTAAAAACCAGCAAATTTTATTTGAATTAATTGAGAGCAAAGATGCTTGGAGTATTGATAGTAAGATTACAAGAGCTTTAAAAGAATTTGAATTAGGAAGTTTTTTAAATAGAAGTTTAGCGTCTTTAAGTGGTGGAGAGCAAAGAAGATTAAGTCTTGCTTGTATGTTGCTTAAATCTCCTGATGTTTTAATACTTGATGAACCTACGAATCACTTAGATGTAACAATGTGTAAATACCTTGAAGATATGTTAAAAGCTAGTAAAAAAAGCGTTATATTTATAAGCCATGATAGATATTTTATAGATAATGTGGCTAGTAAATGCGTAGAAATTGAAGATGGAGTTTTAAGAGAATTTATGGGTGGATATAGCGATTATTTAAAGGCAAAAGCAAGGCTACTTGAGAGCCTAAATAAAAGCTATGAAACCTTAGTAAAACAGCTAAAAAGCGAAGAAGAATGGCTGCGTCGTGGAGTAAAAGCTAGACTTAAGCGAAACGAAGGAAGAAAAGAGCGTATTTTCAAAATGCGTGAAGAGGCTAAGAAAAATCCTAGTATTTTAAATAGGCTAAGAGTTGAGCTTGCCCGTGCAAGTGATATAAAATCAAATCCACTCATAGCAAATAAGAAAAAAATGCTTTTTGAATTACACGATATTAGCCTAACATTAGGCGAAAAGTTATTGTTTAAGCCATTTAATGCAAGGATTTTGCAAGGTGAAAAAATAGCAATTGTTGGTAAAAATGGCTGTGGAAAATCAAGCTTTTTACAAATCTTACTTGAAAAATTACGCCCTAGTGGTGGGTTTATCAAAAAAGGTGAGATAAATATAGGATATTTTGATCAGAAAAAAAGCGATTTAAATGATGATGAAACTTTGATTGAATATTTTTGTCCAAATGGCGGAGATACTATCAATGTAAAGGGCTCTAATATGCATGTATATGGATATTTAAAGCATTTTTTATTTCCAAAAGAGCAATTAACTTATAAAATCGGCTCACTTAGTGGTGGCGAAAAAAGCAGGGTGGCTTTAGCAAAACTCTTTACAAAAGATTATGAAGTGTTAATTTTAGATGAGCCTACGAATGATTTAGATATAGCTACAATTAATATTTTAGAGCAATATTTGATGGATTTTAAAGGGGCTTTAATATTTGTAAGTCATGATAGATATTTTACGGATAGACTTGCTACTAAGCTTTTTGCGTTTTCAAATCAAGAAATTAATATAGAAACCATGAAATTTAGCGAATTATTAGAATTAAATGATGAATTAAACGAGCTAAATGAAGAAATAGAAAACGATAAAATAAAGCCAAAAGAAGTTGAACGCAAAAAAAGCATAAAATTAAGCTATAAACAAAATAAGATTTTAGAAGAACACCCAAGTAAAATTGAAGAAATTGAAAAAGAGATTAAATTATTAAACGAATATTTAAGCGACCCAGCCAAATATGAAAAATACGGCATATTAACATTAAATGAAAGGCTTGAGAATTTGAATTCGGAATTAGAGCTTTTAGAAAATGAATATTTTGAAGTTTTAGAACTTGCACAGGAGTTAGAAAATGCTAATAATTAGTATCATTAGTCTTGTTTTTATAATTGAAACATTACTTAAATTACTTGAGATAAATCATATTAAAACCAAAACAAATAAAGGTTTTTTAAGTGATGAGCAATTTGTAGAGTTTAAAAATATTGCGATAGTTGAACATAAGTTTTCAATTCTTAATAATTTTTTAGCTTTAGTTTTAAATTGCGTGTTTATATTAGTGCTATTTAAGGTATTAAAAGTTCATTTTGAGCCTAATTCATTGCTAGATAATACTATTTTAGTATTGCTATATTTTGTGATTAATTCTTGCATTCTAACTTGTGTAGATTTTTATAAAACTATGGTTGTAGATACCAAGCATGGCTTTAATAAAAAAACACCTTTTATGTATTTTAAAGACCTTTTAAAATCACTAATTTTATTAGTAATTATAGGTGGAGCTTTAGTTTATATTTTGCTTTTTGCAATTGCTAAATTAGGCGAGTTTTGGTGGATAGGTGGCTTTGCGATATTATTTATTTTTAGTCTTTTAGCTATGGTTGTTTATCCTAATTTTATCGTGCCTATGTTTAATAAATTAAGTCCTATTGAAGGCGAGTTAAAGGACAATATTCAAGCGTTATTAAATGATTGCGGCTTTAAAAGCAATGGAGTATTTAGCATGGATGCAAGCAAAAATGATACAAGGCTAAATGCTTATTTTGCTGGTATGTTTGGAGCAAAAAAGGTAGTTCTTTATGATACTTTAATTAATGCTATGAATAAAAATGAATTATTAGCTGTTTTAGCGCATGAATTAGGACATTTTAAAAATAAAGATATTTTAAAAATGCTTTTTATAAGTGGATTAAATCTTTTAATAACTTTTGCAATTTTTGGATATTTTTCAAGTTTTTTTGAAAATCAGTTCAATTTAGAAGGCTTTGTTTCTAGCTCATTATTTGCCTTTATTATGGTAGCTTCAGCAATATCTTTTGTTCTAAGTCCTATTTTAAATTCTATTTCAAGAAAGAATGAATTTAATGCAGATAAACACGGAGCTTTAAAAACAAGTAAAAGCGATATGATAAATGCTTTAAAAGTATTAGCAATTCACAATAAAGCCTTACTAGATCATAACGCTATTTATGAAGCTATATATAAAACTCATCCAAGTTTAAGTAAAAGAATAAGCGCTCTAAATGATAGTAACTTTTAATGAATTAAAAAGCTTAGTTGGAGATTTAATTGCTAAGCAAATCATTATGGAGTATTTTTCATTTTCATTGCTTGAATACTCGCTTGCAAGGTCAAATACTATAAGCGAAAATGATAGAAAAAACTTAATAAATATTGCAAATTTATATTTAAACAATATGCCTTTGCAATATATTTTCAAAAAAACCTATATAAAAGATTTGGAATTTTTATGCGAAAACGGAGTGCTAATTCCAAGGTGTGATACAGAAATTTTAATTGATTTAGCGATTAATTATATAAAAGAACATAATGTAAAAAATGCTTATGAAATAGGCTTTGGTAGTGGAATTGTTAGTATATGTTTAAAGCTTTTTACAAATATTAATATAAAAGCTTGTGATATAAATAAAAAGGCTTTAGAGCTAGCTTGTAAAAATGCTAAAAAACATAATGTAGATTGTGATTTTCATCTAGCAGATTTTAATAGCTTATCATTTAAAAACTATGAATTAGTGGTATCAAATCCACCTTATATTAGCACAGATTATGCTTTAGATGAATATGTAAAAAAAGAGCCAAAAACAGCACTTTATGGCGGTAAAAAAGGCTATGAATTATTATTTAAAATTATTAAAAAATGTTATTTAGAAAATGTAAAATGCTTAATATGTGAGTTTGGATACGATCAAAAAGAAGTTTTGAGAGAGTATTTAAAAGAATATAATTTTAAAGCTAGTTTTTACAAAGATTTAAATGGATTTGATAGAGTGTTTATAGCAGAAAGGTTAGATTATGAGAAAAATTAATGATTTTTTATTAGCAGGAATAATTTTTATTGAAATTTTTATAGGAATTATAGTTGCTCCTATTATATTTTTTCCAAGTGAAATTATAGGAGATGGGATTTTAAGTCATTTAGAGAGTGGCTTGCTAATGACTCAAGTATTTGTAAAATTTAATTATTTGTTACTTTTTGTAAGCTTTTTTAATATTTTTTATGAAATTTTTACAAATAAATTAGCTAGTTTTAGAGTGTTTTTGAGCTTTTTAATAGTAATTTTGGCTTTAATTTTTGTTTTTTATTACACGCAAAATGTTTTAAATATGCAAGAATTAGGCATAACTAATAGCGATGAGTTTAATGCAAACCACAAACAAAGTGAAGTATTATTTAAAGTAATGGTAGTTTTACAATTTATTTTATTCTTTACTAAGAAAAAAGAAAAATAATGTATAATCGGCAAAATTTAAAAGGAGTTTAGCATGCAAATTAATAGTAGTATTCAAAGCAATGTGTTAATGGCTCAAAATAAACCTATTCAAAAAGTTGAAGATACTTCAGCAGAGCAAGTAAATGAGAAAAAAATAGGTGAAGAAAAATTAGGTGAGAAAAAATATCAAGAAATTTCAAATTTACAAGATGATATGATTTCAAAAGCCATGAATAATGCTAATAAATCTGATTTAAAAGAAGGCTTAGTAAAAATTGAAGATAGCTTAAAAACTGCAACAAATAATGACAGAATGAAAAGCGAAGATTTTTCTAAGTTAAATGCTGATTTTTTAAAACAAAACGAAGAAAGTTTTAAAAACGCACAACAAGTTAGCTTAAATCAAAGTCAATTAGCTTCATTACTAGCTTAATCTAAAGGGCTTTTAGCCCTTTGTAATTCCTATTTCAAATTCTTTTAATTTAATTTATAAAATTTACATAAAATTTACATATTTTTGAAAATAACTTTTCAACTCACATTTATACTTTTAACGCTATTAAAAAATAAGGAGAAAAAATGAGAAAAATAGCGTTTTTAAGTTTAGTTGCAAGTTGCTTACTTGCAAATCCTATTAATGCGATTACAAGAGAAGAAGGTTCGGGAACTAGAAGTGTATTTGTGGAACTTTTTGATATTTCAAAAGAAATTAAGGGCAAAAAAGTTGATAACATTAGTCCAAAAATAGCTGTAACAAATTCAACTGGAGTAGTGATAACAAGTGTTAAAAATGATAAATTTGCATTAGGTTATATATCTTTAGGTGCTTTAAATGAAGATTTAAAAGCGCTTAATATAGATAATGTAAAGCCTAATATTGAAAATATAAAAAATAATTCTTACAAAATTTCAAGAGATTTTAATTTAGCAATTATTAAGCAATCTGATTTGATTAATGATTTTTTTGAGTATTTAAAATCAAATGAAGCTAACAAAATCATAAGTGATTTAAAATATATACCTTTAGAAAGCAAAGAATTTAAGAGCAAGCAATTAAGTGGAGAACTTATAATTCAAGGTTCAAGCTCAATATCTGCTTTAATGCAAAAATTAGCAAATGCTTATATGCAAATTAATAAAAATGCAAAAATAAAAGTATTAACAAGCGATTCATCAATGGGAATTAGTTCAATAATTAATAATATAGCAGATATTGCGATGGTTTCTAGAGATTTAAAACAAAGCGAATTAGAAAAGGGTCTTAAATCTATGGTTTTAGCAAAAGATGCAATAGTTATTATTGTAAATAAAGAAAATCCTTTAAATAATCTTTCAAGCAAAAATATAAAAGATATTTATGAAGGCAAAATCATAAATTATAAGGATTTAAGTGAGTAAAAATATATTTTTAGGCTTAGCACTAGCACTACTTTTAGTGCTAGGTAGTATTTGTTTATTTTTATTTATCGGTGCTTTTGATGCTTTTAAAAATATAGGAGTTTTTGAATTTTTATTTAGCAAGGATTATTATCCAAGTCAAGAAATTTTTGGTGTTTTTTCTATGCTTGTTAATACACTTTTAATAAGTTTTTTAAGTCTTTTATTAGCTAGTATTATAGGTGGGTTTTGCTCTATTTATATGGTATTTTTTGCTAAAGCTAAAATTAAAAGCATTTTTACTTTTATACTATCTATTTTATCAATGATTCCTTCGGTTCTTTATGGATTTTTTGCACTAGTTGTAATTGTTCCATTTATAGCAAGTATTAGCAATACATCAGGTAAGGGGTTTTTAAGCGCTTTAATAATTCTTAGTATTATGATTTTACCAACTATTATTTTATTATTTTCTAGTTATTTAGATGCTGTAAATAAGGATTATTTTAAAGCTTCTTTAGCTTTAGGTTTATCAAGACAAAAATCAATAATTATTATGTTAAGAGCAGGTTTTAGCGGTATCTTAACAGCTTTAGTTTTGGCATTAGCAAGAGCTTTAGGAGAGGCTATGGCAGTAGTTATGGTTGCTGGAAATCAAGTTCAAATTCCAAGCACAATCCTAGAAGGCTTTAGAACTTTAAGCGCTAATATAGTTTTAGAAATGGGATATGCTGCAAATTTACATAAAAGCGCCTTGATTGCAAGTGGTTTTGTATTATTTATGATGATACTTTTAATTAATGTTTTTATAACTTTTTTAAAGGATAAAAATGTCAAAAATTAATACTTTTAAAATTTTAATGTATAGCTTTAGTTTTTTTGTAGCAGCAATTTTTGTGAGTATTTTTGCTTTTGTATTAATAAATGGCTTATCTCATATAAATTTAAAAATGTTTGATTTAAGTAGTGAAGAAAGCGTGGTAATTTCAATTATTAATACAATAAATATAATTATTTCTAGCATATTTTTAGCAGGAATTTTTGGTATAGGTGGTAGTGTATATTTAGCATTTTATACCAAACAAAATAGCTTGTTTTACAAGATGATTTCGCTAAGCTCAAATACTTTAGCTGCAATTCCATCAATAGTTTATGGGCTTTTTGGTTATTTAGCTTTTGTGATTTTTTGTGGTTTTAAGATTAGTTTTATATCAGGAACTCTAACTTTAAGCATTATGTGTATGCCAATTATTTTATCTAATACACTTGAAGCTATTAAATCAGTAGATATTACATATCAAAAAGTAGCTTATGCACTAGGTGCTTCAAAATTAAGAGTGGTGTATTTGGTTTTATTTATAGCTAAAAAAGAAATAATTTCAGGATTAATTTTATCTATTGCTAAGGTAATAAGCGAAAGTGCTGCATTAATTTATACCTTTGGAACATTAAATGAAATTGCTAGTTTAAATAGTAGTGGCAGAACTTTAAGTGTTCATTTGTATGTATTAGCAAGTGAAGGATTATATTTAGATAGTGCTTATGCAAGTAGTTTTATTTTAATGATATTTATTTTTATTATTTGTTTTATTATTAATTATTTACTTAGGAGAATTAAATGAATTGTTTTGAAATATCAAATATGAATTTGTATTATAAAGATTTTTTAGCATTAAAAGACATTAATTTAAGCTTTGCTAAAAATAAAGTTCATGCTTTAATCGGACCTAGTGGTTGTGGAAAGTCTAGCTTTTTAAGCACATTAAATAAAATGGTAGATTTAATTGAATATGCAAAAATCACAGGAGAGATTAGATATGAAGATAAAGATATTTATAAAGATTACGATACTAATTCATTAAGAAAGGAAGTAGGGCTTATATTTCAAAAACCAAATCCATTTTTAATGAGTATATACGAAAATATAACTTTTGCTCCAAAGTCTTATGGAATTAAAAATAAAAATGATTTAGATGAAATTGTAGAAAATTCTTTAAAAAAAGCCGCTTTATTTGATGAGCTAAAAGATAGATTAAAACAAAATGCAAGCTCTTTAAGTGGTGGTCAGCAACAAAGATTATGTATAGCAAGAGCTTTAGCTATTTCTCCTAAAGTATTATTAATGGATGAGCCAACTTCAGCACTTGATCCAATAGGCGTTGCAAAGATTGAAGAGCTTATACAAGAATTAAAACAAAACCATACAATAATAATAGTTACTCATAATATGCAGCAAGCTGCAAGAATATCAGATACTACTTCATTTTTTTTAAATAAAGAAGTAGTAGAATCGGATAATACTTATAATATTTTTAATAATGCAAAAGATACAAGAACTAAGGATTATATAAATGGTAAATTCGGTTAAGATTTTTGTATTAGAAGATGATTTAAATATAAATGAATTAATTAATTATGCTTTAAAATCAAACGAATTTGAAGTAAGATGCTTTTATGAAGCTTCTAAATTATATGAAGCATTAGAAAAAGAAATATGCGATATTTTAGTTCTTGATATAATGCTTCCTTATGAAGATGGTTTTAGTGTTTTAAAAAATCTTAAGGCTAGTCATAAAACAAAAAATATTCAAATATTATTATTGAGTGCTTTAGATAATGAATTAGATAAGGTAAAAGGACTTGATTTAGGTGCAAGTGATTATATTACAAAGCCATTTTCAATTTTAGAATTTTTAGCAAGAATTAAAAATATTTTAAGATATTCTAAGAAAAATAAAAATTTAATACTATTAAACAAATTAAGCGTAGATTTAGATGCTAGATTAGTAAAGCTTGATGATGAAGTTATTAATTTAACATTGAAAGAATATGAATTATTATTGCTTTTTATACAAAATCTTAATCAATGTTTTAGTAAAGATAGCTTATTTGAATTGATTTGGGGTGGGATTTATTCAAGTAGAACTATTGATATTCATATAAATACTTTAAGAACCAAGCTTAAAGAATATGGCAAATGTATCAAAACGATACATAAAATGGGTTATAAGTTTGAAAATCCAAAGAATTTGAATTAGGAATTGAAATTAATAATGTTTTATATTTTATTTTTGTTATATTTAAATGACTAGAATTGCTAGAATTTTATATCAGGAGAAAAAATGAAAAGAGAAGAAATAAAAGAATTAATAGATATGTTTGCACAAGCAAATATAGGTAAAATCAAAATCAAAGAAGGGGATTTTGAAATAAGCCTAGAAAAGCAAGGAACTGTTGTTGAATGTGCTCCAATTCCTGCAGCTATGCCACATGCAGCACCTGCTCCAATAAATGTAAATGTAGTAAATGAAGCTCAACCGGTTAAAAATTCACACCCAACAATTACAAGCCCAATGGTAGGAACTTTCTATCAAGCACCAAGTCCAGGGGCAGCACCATTTGTAAAAGTTGGTCAAACAGTAAGAAAAGGCGATACTATTTGCATTATTGAAGCAATGAAGATTATGAATGAAATTGAAGCTGAGTTTGATTGCAAGATTGTAAGTGCATTAGTAGAAGATGGACAACCTGTGGAGTTTGGAACAGAATTATTTGCAGTTGAAAAACTATAAGTAGGTAATTATGAGAGAAATTAAAAAAATATTAATTGCAAATCGTGGTGAAATAGCCCTAAGAGCTATTAGAACGATTAAAGAAATGGGAAAAGAAGCGATTTGTATATATTCAAGTGCCGATAAAGATGCTTTATACTTAAAATATTGCGATGCAAGTATTTGCGTTGGTGGTCCAAAGTCAAGCGAAAGTTATTTAAATATTCCATCAATTATAAGTGCTGCAGAATTATGTGGTGCAGATGCGATTTTCCCAGGTTATGGATTTTTAAGTGAAAATCAAAATTTCGTTGAGATTTGTGAGCGTCATAATATTAAGTTCATTGGTCCAAGCGTAGAAGCTATGAATACAATGAGTGATAAAAGTAAAGCTAAGCAAGTTATGAAAAGAGCAGGTGTTCCTGTAATTCCTGGTAGTGATGGAGCTATAAAAGATGTTAATATGGCAAAAGAACTAGCAGAAGAAATGGGCTATCCTGTTATTTTAAAAGCTGCTGCAGGTGGTGGTGGCCGTGGTATGCGTGTGGTTGAAAAGGCTGCAGATTTAGAAAAAGCATATTGGTCAGCAGAAAGCGAAGCAACAAGTGCATTTGGTGATGGAAGAATGTATATAGAAAAATATATCAAAAACCCACGCCATATAGAAGTGCAAATCATAGGAGATAGCTTTGGTAATGTTATTCATGTAGGAGAGCGTGATTGCTCTATGCAAAGAAGACATCAAAAGCTAATAGAAGAAAGTCCTGCGAAGATTTTAACTCCTGAAACAAGAGCGAAATTACTTGAAACTGCAGTAAGAGCTGCAAAAGCGATAGGATATGAAGGTGCCGGAACATTTGAGTTCTTATTAGATGATTATCAAAACTTTTATTTCATAGAAATGAATACAAGACTTCAAGTTGAGCACTGCGTAAGTGAAATGTGTAGTGGTGAAGATATAATCCGCCATATGATAAATGTAGCAGAAGGAAAAGCTCTACCTAAACAAGAAGAAATAAGCTTTAAAGGTCATTCAATTGAGTGCAGAATTACAGCAGAAGACCCTAAGACATTTACTCCTTGTCCTGGAAAAATCACAAGATATTCAGCTCCAGGTGGTGCAAACGTAAGAATGGAAAGCCATATTTATCAAGATTATTCAGTTCCGCCGTTTTATGATAGTATGATTGGTAAGCTTGTAGTTTGGGCTCCAACTAGAGAAATGGCAATTCATAAAATGAAATGTGCTTTACAAGAATTAATTGTAGGTGGAATTAAAACTACAAAAGATTTTCATATTTCTATGATGGAAAATCCTGATTTTATTAATAATAAATTTGATACAAACTATTTATCAAGAAGATAATTCCTAAATGAAATTCTTTAAGAATTTCATTTAGCTAAATAACATGAAAGAAATCAATTTTTTTAAATTATCTTTAAATATCTACTTAGAAATGCTGCTAAGATTTAGCTCGGTAGTTATAAATACTATTATGATTAGCAGATACAATGTATTTTTAATAGGAGCTATGAGTAGTGCGAATCAAATCTTTATAATAGCTACTACGATTTTTTCATTTTTATCAATTGGCTCTAGCGTATTAATCTCTCAAGCACTAGGAGCAAATAACAAAAATCTAGCAATAAAATCAGCTCATATAAGCTTATCTTTTAATGTGATTTTAGGAATATTTATATTTTTTATAATTCATTTTTTTGATTTTAAAATGCTTAAATTACTCAATGTTCCTGATGAGATTTTCAACTATTCTTTGATTTATTTACAAACTATTGCTTATGTAATCTTGCTTGATTGCGTAAATATAGCATTATCATCGGTAATTAGAACTTATGCAAAAGCAAAAGAGCTTATGATAGTTTCACTTGTGATGAATGCTGTTAATATAATTTTTAATGCGATATTTTTATATAAATATGATTTAGGATTATTTGGCGTTGGGATTTCAAGTATTATTTCAAGAATTGTTTGTCTTATTATGCTTGTTTATATTTATTTTAAGATTGCAAAATTACGCATATACTTTAAGTTATTTTTCAATATTAATAAAGATATTTTTAAAAAGATTTTAACGATAGGTGGCTTTAGTGCTGGTGAAAACCTACTTTGGTCGGCTCAATATATGGTGGTTTTTGCTTTTGTTGGCTTGCTTGGAAAAGACGCAATGAGTATTCAGAGCATATTTTTTCAGATTTCAATGTTTATTTTTACAACTAGTTCGGCTTTAAGTGTTGCAAATGAGATAATCATAGGAAGATTAGTAGGGGCAAAAGAATACGAAAAAGCGTATAAACATAGCTTTGTAATTTTAAAAATAGCAATAATTTTAAGCTTTATTTTTGCTAGTTTTGTGTTTGTATTTCAAGATTATATTTTTAAAGCACTTGATTTAAATGATGATTTGATTAAGATTATTAAGCCACTTTTCATTATTTCTTTTGTTTTAGAGACCTCAAGGGCTATGAATATCGTTATGGTAAATTCGCTTAGAGCGAGCAGTGATGCTGCATATCCGTTTTATATGGGAATTATTTTTATGTGGGGAGTTAGTGTTCCTTTGGCTTATATTTTAGGAATACATTTTGGCTTTGCAATGGTTGGGATTTGGAGTGCCTTTGTAGCTGATGAGTTTTTGCGTGGGCTTGCAAATACATATCGTTGGAAGAGTAAAAAATGGCAGAATAAAACAAGCTAAATAAGGATTAGAACTTGCAAAAAGAACAAATTATATACAATATTTAAAGCTTTGTTTTTATTAAAATATATTATTGTTTTTATGTTTTTTACGATAATTTTAAGTCTTTCAATAGGTGGTTTTATAGCATTTATTGCTTTTGTTTTACCAATTTTGCTTGTAATTCTTTATTTCCCAACTTATGCCACTTATAATAAGAAAAATTGTATGCTATGATGAATATTTTGAAATAATTAGGATTTTTAGAAAGACAAGGGTGAATTACGCTGATTTATATAAATATTATTTTGTAAGTTGTAGAAAAGTTTTTAAATAAAGATTTGTATTTATGTTATAACTATGTAAAATTTGTTACTATTATTAATTGCTCTATATTTAATCCAAATGAGTTGGAAAAATTTTTAGAATTATTAAACAATAAAGGTATTAATGAAGAAATTTCAGACATTGATGATAGCTTATTTTATAGTCTTTTTGCTTTAATCAAGAAAGCTAATTCCTATTTCAAATTCTTTTAAAAATTACTAGAATTTGAAATAGGAATTTAAATATTAAAATTGATAATTATTTTATTAAATGCTATGATACGAAAAACATTTAAGGTTATAGTATGAAAAACACATTAGAAATCTTAAAAATACTTTTTAAGATTTTTATAATAATTGAAATAATGATTGCTATTGGCTCAGTTTTTGCAGGTGTAATTTTTAGCATTGGCTCAGATGTAAATGTGATTTATTCAATTCTTTTTTTCTTTTTTGCAGCTAATGGTTTTATTTGTGAAAATTTAAGTCAAATAATAATTTTATTTTACAAAGGACTTATACTTTATCCACTAATATATCTTAAAGTTTTTATAATCATATTTTTTATAATATTTTTCTTTAAATTAAGAAAAAGATTTAACAATAAAATAGCTTTTAAATATAGCATAATACCTATGATAATAATATTTGTTTTATGTAGTTATTTTTTAAAAGTTGTTCCTGATTATTCAAGTAAAACTCATGAAAGAATAGTAACTCTAAGTGATTATAAAAAATATCAGCAAGGCTATTGCTTAAAAGAAGATAGGGTATTACCTAAAGATGAGCTTTATAAAAGAGTGGTGATTGATCACTTTGTAAAACAACAAGAATACAAAAAGATATATACGAAAATACGTTATAACGAAACTTGTGAGTGTGGATACTATATACACAAAGATATTAATTTAGCTAATTACAAAGATTACTTAAGAAAAAATGTTTATTCTAAAGAATATGTTAATTATAAAGAATTAGAACCGGTTGATTATACTAAATATATAGTAGTTAAAAATAATATAGCAGGATTTACTAAGCCTATTATCTCCTTTGATAAAGGTGTTATTTTTTATACAGATATAGCTTTTGATTTTCAAGATTATACATATGGAATTTATAAATTATTTCTTCTTGATGAATTTGATGAGCGTGAAGATAAAGAAAAAGAGTATAAATATAGACTTAGAGTTTTTAATCATGAGTTTTTATCATACGAAGCTGATATAAAGAAAAAACGTAGTTATAGACGTAAATTTGATAATTGTGGTTATTCAAACCTAAACCCAGAAAAACAAGCAAAAGAAAGCTTAGAAGAAATAAACTTTAAATAAAAGGAGAAAGCATGGCAAATTTTAGATTAGATTTAAATGGTGGTTTTATAAATATTAGAATTATATAGACAAAAATAAATCTCATAACAAAGTAATTATAAAACTTCTAATTCCTATTTTAAATTCCTTAAAAAATTATAATAATTTGAAATAGGAATTTAGGTTAATATAAAAAAAGTTTTTATGGTGGTAAGATATCTTGGATTTTACTTTAAAGCTAAGAATAAAACATATAAAGCAGTCATTATAAATCTAATAGATGATAATATAAGGGGTGATTTTTCGCAATTACAGCTTATAGAAGAAAAGTTTAATAAGGAGAAAGTTTGAGCGAATATTTAACTTCTAGTAATTTTACGCCTTTATTTTATTTAAAAGATAAAAACGCTTATATTACTAGTTTAGTTCATTCTAGCGCTTTGTTTATTTGCTTTTGTGTTTTTATGTATATTGGCAATTTTTCCATGAAAGTTTCTAGTATTAATTTATTTATTATTGCTGCATATTTTGATGAGCGATATTTACATTATAAGTTTAAAAAACCTAATATTTTATATTTTCATAAGGATTTTATAGATTTTGTTAATCATAGTTGTAGGCAAAGAGATGAGCTTAATGAAGAAGAAAAAACAATATATTTAAAAAATGCTAAAATCTATAAAACCTGCCTTAATATTCAAAGCAAACAACAATTATATAAATTAAATAATTTTTTAAGTATATTTTATATTTTTATAAGTGTTTGTAATTTTATACTTTTAGTGTTTTTTAAAAATATTTATAAAATTTTTACTTTAAATTATCAAAGATTTTATGATACTTTACTAATAGAAGATGATGAGAATATTATTTGTATTTATACGGATAAATCTAACTATTCGCTTTTGTATGAATATTTTTTAAATAATTTTAATATTGATATAACAAAGCTTGATGTTAAAATCAAGCCCTTTTTCTTTCATTCGCATTTGGTTTATAAATACACTAAAAGCTAAGCTTATGAAAGCTATTTAAAATTCAAATTCCTATTTCAAATTCTTTTAATTTTCTTCCATTTTTTTTGACATTCTATAAATAAATGAAAAAATTTCGGCTACTGCTTTATACATAGCAGGTGGGATTTCTTCTCCTAATTCAAGCTTACTTAAAACTTCGCATAATTCTTCATCTTCTTTAATTGGTATTCCGTTTTCATTTGCTAGTTTTATAATGCGCTCGGCTATTTCGCCACTACCTGTTGCCATTACTTTTGGGGCGTTGTTTTTTTCTTTGTTATAGCCTAAGGCTAGAGCTTTTTTAATTTTATTCATATTTTTTTATCAAATCCTATATTCATTTTATATTCTTCTTCATATTTATTTTCTCTAAGTTTGCTAATGAAAAAATTAGAAACTATCAAATCCGCTTTTCTTAAGTCCTTTTTAAACATTTTTGCATGATTTATCAAAGTTTGCCTAAAAACATCATTTTCTATCATCATATTTATATCTAAATATTTATCTTTATTTAGCCCAAGCATTATATTTAAAGAGCCTAATTTTTTAAATTTTAATTTAATTTGAGCGTAAAATCTATCTTCACTATCACTTCTAAAACTGATATTTGATTCATCTAAATCATCAATAGAGTAGGGCAAATAAGTATTAACTTCGTTATTTGCTACTGAGATTATTTGGTTTAATTCAATTTGATTTAATAGTTTTTGACTCATTTCATAAGCTACTTTATTATCCTTTGCTAAAGCCATTTTGCTAGTTTGAAGCAAAATCGCCTTTGCATCATTTGATACGGCTTTGCTTATATGCTCGTTATTTCTAGGGCTTATGTTATCCATATCTTTTTTTGCTTGATTTAGATGAGTTTTTAATCCTTTTAGCTCGTTTGTGCTTACATAATTTTTAAAACTTTCTTCGTTTTTTAGGTTTGCACTAAGTAATCTTGTAAGGTTTTCAATTTTGTTTTGTAGGCTTAGATTTTCTGCGTTTAATACATTGCTTATAATTTGATTTTGATTTATTACTTGCTTGATTTCTGGATTTGAAATTAGCTTTAATTCTTCTTTAATATCTTGAGATTTTGTGATTTCTTGCAATGCTTTTAAATCATTTTTAATCTCATCATTTGTTTTTATAATAGGCTTTTCGCTTGTTTTTATCTCTTCTTTATTTTGTGGTAGTTTGATTTGCTCTTTAATATCTTCTTTTGTGATTGTATTTGTTTTATTTTCTTGAGTTTTATTTAAGGTATTTTCTTGTTTTATTTCTACTTTTTCATTTAGGTTTTTATTAATATCGCTTAATTTATTAAAGATTTCGTGATTGTTTTTAAGAATTTCTTTGATATTTTCAAGCTTATTTAAGATATTGTTTTCCCCATTTGGCTTTTTATAATTATTATGCATATTTGCTGGGTTATTTACTAATTCTTTCGCTATGTTTTTAATATCTTGCAAACTTGATTTTAGGCTTGCTAGTTTTGGTAATATTGTTTTTAATTTATCATTTTTTACTTCTATGTTTATGAGATTTTTTATTTCGTTATTGATTTTGCTCTCTAGCTTATTCGCTACTTCTATTAGCTTTAATGGTTCATTGTTTTTTTGCAAATACGCTCTTGCATTTTTTAATAATTCAAATGTTTTTATAATAGAATTATTAGTATTTGTGCCTTTATTTTCTAGTTTTTCATTTATAAAATTTTCAAGTTTTAAAAGTGATTCTTTAGCGTCCATTTTCTCTTGTCCAAGCTTAAAAATCTCACTTTTTAACTCGCTTGTTTTAATGTTTTTCATAAAAGAAATTAGCCTAAAGAAGCTTTGTGGCAATACTTGTTCGTTTAGATTAGCCCTTAATTTACTTTCTAAAAAAATACCAGAATTATTCAAGGCTTGAAACAATGCTTTTGAATCTTGCATTTTGGTATTTAATAAATTATCAAGCTTTTTTACAAAAACTTCTAAATCTTTATCCTTGCTAAGTATTGATTTTAATTCCTTTAAATCTTCGGCTATATTTTTAGAAATATTAATGTTTTTTGCATTTTCACCTAATTGATTTAAATCTTTACTAGCTTTTATGCTATCTAGTAATTTATTTACAATTTTTTTAATGCCAAGCTCAAGAGTTTCGTCTTCGCTTATAGCTTCGTTTATTAAAGAACTTCCTTCTTTTATGGGTTCTTTTATATCTTTAGTATTATTTGGTTTTAGGTTTGCACCTTGTTGCTTTAGTCCTAAGTCGCTATTTACTAAAGAATTTAAAGTAGTGTTGATATTATTCATCGTTGCCTAAATGAACGAACTGGCTAGGTTTTTGTTCGTATTCAATTCTATTTGTTGCATCTATTTTTGGCTGAGTTAGTGTAAAAACACCTAAGCCAAATAATAAGATGATATAAACTAAAATATAAGCATTTGCACCAAAAGTATTAATCGCATATCCTAAAATTATAGGAGATACAACAGAGCTTGATACATAAGCAAACATTAGCGTTCTTCCTATTTCAAGTATTTGTGAGCTTTCTTTTGCTCTATCGCTTGCTCTTGCAAGTGCTAATGCGTAAATGCAAAAAAGCCCCATTCCAAGAAAAAAGCAAAAAATAAAAATAGCTATTTTATTGCTAGCTAAAAAATATAAACCAACACTAGAAACAAAAGCAAGGCTTACACAAAATAAAATAGCAATTTTTCTTCCATAAACATCAGATAATCTACCCATAAATAACTGAGCTATAAATCCACCAAGCATAGCAGTAAAAATAAGCAATGAGATATCTTGAATATTATAATTTAGGGCTAGAAAATATGTTTGCGACATAGAAAAGAACCCATTCATTAAAAATCCACCAACAAAAGCAGCTATAAAAGCTAATTTTGATACATTGAAAATATTTGGAACGCTAATTTTTTTCCTTTCTTTTAGTTTTGGCTGCTTTATTTTTAATAAATTAAGTGGCAAAGAACATAATAAAATAACCAAAACCGCAATTATAAAAACATTATTATAACTAGGCTTTAAATACATTAATAATACACCTATGGCAAAGCCTGAATAAAATACTATTTCATAAATTGATAGCATTCTTGAACGGATTTCGTTTTTTGATTTTTGATTTATCCATGATTCAATGATAATTAATAATGTATAGTATGAAAATCCTATGATAAATCTTAAGATTGCCCATAAATATATATCTTTAATAACTATATGAAGTATGGTTGCGATTGCAAATAATGAAGTAAAAAAACCAAAACTTCTAATATGTCCTACTTTTTGAATTAAAGTATGAGATGCAAAAGTGCTAATTAATGCTCCTAAATATATGCAAGAACTAATTAAGCCTATGTAAAAATCGTTATAACCTAATTCTTTTAATAATATAGGATTAGTGCTAAGCAAAAACGAGTTGCCTACAAATAATAAAAGTGAAGCAAATAATAAAGCCTTTAAAGAATTTATAGTTTTAACCATTTTTAGCCTTTAGTATCGTAATGCTTAATAATATTAATATTGAGCTTACAAAAAATGCACTAACATGAAAAAGATTATTCTTAATTAAAATTCCAGTTAGAATTATAAAAATAATATATGCAAAAATTTTATATAAATTTATAAACACATTAAAATGCTTTAAATGTTTTAAGCTTTCTTTTATGCCTTTTTTTGGTAGTTCAATTTCTAAAGGATTATATAAAAAAAATCTTGGCATACAAGCTATTTGAAACTTTGGTAAAGATTTTTTTAGTTTTATATAGCTAATTAATGGTATTAAAGTATTTGCAAAAAATGCTAGTTGAATGCTAAAAAACGCGCTCAAACTAGCAAATATCAAGCATAAAATTGCATCTAAGATTATTAAAGAAATAAGAAATTTATACATAAAACATAAGCTTTGCACAAAGCACAATTAATATTGCTAAAGTTAAAGCTAATGGATGAATGATTTTATTTAAAGGGTTTGGTTTTTTAAGAATAAATTTATAACTTAAACTAAGTGCAACCATGATAAAAATCAAACAAGCAAAGAAAACTTTTAGCATAAAAATTTGTTGAAAGGTAGTATCAAAATATCCGATTTGACTACCAACCCATTTACTCATCATCATTCCGCCTGTAAGTAGCAATAATAGCACACAAATAGGCATGATTTTAATAGCTTTTTTAGTAATTACTTCCTGAACTTCAGTTCTTAATTCCTGTTTTAAATTCTTTTTAGCTTTACTAAAAATAACAACATCAAAAAACAAATAACCAACAAAAATAATCGCACAAAAAACATGAATAATAAGTGCAAATGGATATAAACTTTCCATATTTTTCCTTTCGTAATTTTTAAATGAGATTATATTTGTCTTTTTTGTTTGTTTTATTGATTTGGCTTAATTATTATAAAAGTTTATTAATAATTATTCTAGGGCATTAAGCCCTAGAGTATTAATCTACTTTAAAGTTTTCAATTTCGTTAAAGTTTAGATATTTGTAGATATTTGCTTTTTTACTATCGTTTAATTTATCATTTACAAGCTCAAGATATTCGCTTGGATTTGGTAAGCGTCCTAAGATAGCACAAACAGCACCAAGCTCAGCACTTCCTAAATAAACTTTAGCTCCTATTCCCATTCTGTTATCAAAGTTTCTTGTGCTTGTACTAAACACAATTGCTCCATCATTTACACGAGCTTGATTACCCATACATAAGCTACAACCAGGAACTTCAATTCTAGCACCTGCAGCACCATAGATTGAGTAATATCCTTCATTTGTTAGTTGAGCTTTGTCCATTTTTGTTGGAGGTGCTATCCAAAGGCGAGTTTTAAGCATACCTTTACCTTTTATAATCTCACCTAAAGCTCTATAATGTCCTATATTTGTCATACAAGAACCTATAAATATCTCATCAATATTCTTAGGGCGATTACTATCAGCTAAAACTTCGCTTAAAGTTGCAACATCATCAGGATCATTAGGGCATGCTAAAATAGGCTCTTTTACTTGATTTAAGTCTATTTCAAAGATATGCTCATACTCTGCATCTTTATCAGCTCTTAATAAAGTAGGGTTGTTAAGCCATTCTTGCATTCTTGCCTTTCTTCTTAAAAGCGTATTTTTATCATTATAACCTGCTTCAACCATTGCATCAATTAAGCTTATATTTGATTTTAAGTATTCAGCAATGCTTTCTTTACTAAGATTAACACAACAAGCTGCTGCACTTCTTTCAGCACTTGCATCGCTTAATTCAAATGCTTGTTCTACTTTTAGATTTTCAAGTCCTTCAATTTCTAAGATTTTACCTGCAAAAATATTCTTTTTGCCTTTCTTCTCAACCGTTAAATAACCTTCTTTAATCGCTACATAAGGGATTAGATTTACTAAATCTCTAAGAGTTACTCCAGGTTGTAACTCACCTTTAAAGCGAACTAAAATGCTCTCAGGCACGTTAAGTGGCATAGCCCCTGTAACAGCAGCAAATGCTACTAGACCACTTCCAGCTGGAAAGCTTATTCCTATTGGAAATCTTGTATGTGAATCAGCACCAGTTCCAACCTCATCAGGCATAGCAAAGCGATTTAACCAACTATGAATAACACCATCACCAGGCTTAAGTGATACCCCACCTCTTGAGCTCATAAAACTAGGTAGAGTTTGATGAGTATTTACATCGCTTGATTTTGGATAAGCTGCAGTATGGCAGAAGCTTTGCATAACAAAATCAGCATTAAATCCTAAGCTTGCAAGTTCTTTTATCTCGTCTCTTGTCATTGGTCCTGTTGTATCTTGTGAGCCAACGGTAGTTGTTTTTGGCTCAATATACATTCCAGGAACAACTCCATCTAAGCCGCAAGCACGACCTAACATTTTTTGAGCTAAGGTATAACCTTTAACTTTAACTTCAGGTTGAGCTGGTTTTTTAAATATTTCTTCTTTTGGCATTCTTAAAACTTCTCTAGCTTTAGCACATAATCCACGACCTACAATTAGTGGGATTCTACCACCTGCACGAACTTCATCTAAAAGTGTATTTGGTGTAAGCTCAAAAGTAGAAATTACCTTTCCTTCTTTTCTTATTTCGCCTTTTTCGATATCTATTATAAATTTATCACCCATTTCAAGGCTTGTTACATCACAAACAATAGGTAAAGCTCCACTATCTTGAGCAGTATTAAAGAAAATCGGAGCAATAGTTTGACCTAAAATAACACCACCTGTGCGTTTATTTGGAACTCCTTTTATATCTTTACCTAAGTGCCATTGAACTGAATTTATTGCTGATTTACGGCTTGAGCCAGTTCCTACAACATCACCTACATAAGCAACTTCAACTCCTGCTTTTTTAAGTTCTGCGATTTTTTCAATACTTCCTTCTTGTCTTCTTACAAGCATTGCTTGAGCGTGTAAAGGAATATCACTTCTTGTAAATGCTTCACTAGCAGGGCTTAAATCATCGGTATTTGTTTCGCCATTTACCTTAAAGCAAACGCATTCAATTTGCTTTGCAACTTCTGCTCTTTTGATAAACCATTCAGCATTTGCCCAGCTTGTAAGAACTTTTGTAGCGTATTTATTACCATTTTTATGAAGTTCTACAACTTTATCAAAACCATCATGAACGAAAATAATATCTTCTAAAGCATTTGCAGCAAGTTCTGCTATTTCGTTGTTTTCTAATGCTTTTAACAATACTCTTACATTGTATCCACCTAGCATTGTGCTTAGCATTGAAATTGCTTCAGCTTTTGATATACAGGTGCATTTGCTTTTATCAAATAAGATTTTTTCTAAAAAATCACACTTAATTAATGCCGAATCATCAACACCAACACCAACACGATTAGCTAATAAATCTTTTAATTTTTCACTATTGCTATCGTTATTTTCTAACAACTCACATAATTTCTTAGTTTGCTCTACATTTAACGCTAGTGCAGGGACATTTAAAGCCGCACGCTCATCAACTAATTTTTGATATTCATCTAAAAATGCCATGTTAACTCCTTTAAAATTTTTAAAAATTGTAGGTTATTTAAATAATGAATTAGTATATTTTTACGAAAAATGAATAGGGTCAATATCTATTGTTACTTTTTGTAACTTTTTATAATGGCTTGCTAATTTACTTAACAAAATTTTCTTGCTTGATCTAATTAATACATAATATCTGTATTTTTTATCTATCTTTTCAATGGCGCATTTTCCATAGCCAATAATTTCGTAATCATCGTAATTTTCTTTACTATTTTTTAGATGATTTGCTAGTTCATCACATAAATTAGAAGCTTCCATTTCATTTGTTGATGATATTATTAGCCTTAATAATCTTTTAAATGGTGGGTAATTGTTTCTATATAATTTTTCATCTTCTAAGAACTCATCATAATTTGTTAGATATTTTTCAAAAAAATCTTTATTTTGAGTATTGATTAAAACTTTTGCTTTTTTGCTTCTTCCTGCACGACCTGCTACTTGAATAGCAAGTGCAAGTGTATTTTCACGAGCTTTAAAATCAGGATAGAATAAATACTCATCAAGACCTAAAATCGCACAAAATGTAACATTTTTATAATCATGTCCTTTTGAGATAAGTTGAGTTCCTACTAAAATATCTATATTTCCTAATTCAAATTCTTCTAAGATTTCTTTTAATTTTGTGTTTGAGCTTAGCTCATCGCTATCTAATTTAGCTATTCTTGCACTAGGTAGGGCGATTTTAAGATTTTCGCATAATTGTGCTGTGCCTATGATTTTACTCTCAAGCATCGTGCTACCACAATTTTCGCAAGTGTTTTTTAAATATTCTTTTTTACCACAATAATGGCACTTATAAGTTTTATTGTGTAAGCTCATTGGAACTGAACAATTAGGGCAAATTTTTCTTGTATTGCAGTCTTTGCAAACTACTTGTCTATAATTTCCACGAACTGGTAAGAAAATCATACTTTGTTCTTTTTTCTCTAAATTTTCTTCTAATAAATCTAGTAAATATGGACTTATTATTTCATTATCGCTATCAAAAAGAATTTCTTTTTCGCTTTTAAAATACGTTCCTTTAAGTCTAAACTTATTAATATTAGTATTAAAAAAACTTTGAAGACTTGGTGTTGCAGAACCTAAGACTATTTTAGCATTTGAAATACTAGCTAGATAAATGGCTAAATCTCTAGCGTTATAACAAGGATATTTTGAAGATTTATACGAATTATCGTGTTCTTCATCTACAATGATTAAGCCTAGATTAGTAAATGGTAAAAAAAGTGCTGATCTTGCTCCGATTACTAAAGGCTTATTTCCTAATTCAAATTCTATTAAATCTTTTTGTTTTTTTGCCTTAGTTATCTTGCTATGCCAAGTTATGAATGAATCTTTAAAATATACTTTCATTCTTTTTTGCATTTGCGGAGTTAGGCTAATCTCAGGCATTAAAAACAAAGCTTGTTTTCCGCTTTTTATGCATTCATCTATTAATTTTGCATATATTTCTGTTTTTCCACTGCCTGTATCTCCAAAAATTAAATTCATTTTATTTTCTTGAATACTCTTTAAGCATTGTTCTTGTTTTTCATTTAGCTCTATGTTAGTTTCGCTACAAATTTTAGTTGTGGTTTTTTCTAAATTTTTACTAAAAACAAAGCTATCAAGACATAATGAAATATTAGCAGCATAGTATCTACTCATAAAATTAGCTAATTCAATTTGAGTAGGGCTTAGGCTATCATCGTATATTTTAATAATTTCTTTTGTTTTAAATTCAGGTTTTTCACATTTAGAAATTATAACTGCTTGAACTATTTTTTTACTAAGTTCAACTTCAACTTTAGTGAATAATTTTATTTCTAAAGAGCTTTCGTAGGTTAATTCTTCTAAATTATGACCTAGGATAGCTACTTTATAAAAATACATTATATTGTTGCGGGTTCAAAGCAAGGTATTAGATTGTTAATTGAATCAATTCTACTTCTATTGCAACCATTACAAGTTGCTTTTGCGCATTCGAATTTGCCAGTTAAGCTTTTGTAAATTAAATTAAAATAAATATTACTATTAACAGAATACTTATAGATTAAATAAATTCCATCTTGAGCTCTATCACTAACGCTTGTTAGATAGTTTCCGTAATCTAATTCAGGGTCATAAGTAGCACTCCAAGGTGTGAATGTGGTGTTAGCTTTTTCTTTTAAACCAAGAAAAAACCAACCCTTATCCTCATCTCCTCTATCTAAACCATCTTTAAATAAATTTGTAAAAATTTTACTAGCATCTGCTGCTTTTTTTTCAAAATCGTTATAGCTTTCGTTTTGACCTATGATTATATTTTTAAGTAATTGATTATTAGCTTTAGAATTAATTGTATCAATTCCTGTTTTTAGGCTTGTTAATTCTGTCTTAAATCTTAAATCAAAAAATTTAGGTAAAGCAACTGCTGATAATATTCCTATTATTACAATGGCAAATATTAATTCAATCATAGTAAAAGCTTTTTTCACTTTATTTTCCTATTTTTAATTTATTACACTCACTAATATTATTACAAATTAAACTTTTATTAGTTTGTGAATATGCAAAACTTATGCTCTTTTTGTTATTAAAATAAAATGTTATAGTATTTTCTCCTGTGCCATTATTTACTGAAGTCCAACAAGGTGCATTTGATTTAGAAGAATTGCATTCTGCTAATTTATTAAACACCAAATTTTCACTATCCGTAACTACCCCGGTCTTATTTCCAAAATATATATTTTTAGGGAATTTTTTTGAACCTGTTTCATAAAGCATACTTTGAGAATATTGCTCTAAATTAGTGATGATTAAAGCGTGTTGTTCTTTTAGTTTTAAAGCATAAGCATCATCACGACCAGCGAATAATTTCGGTATTGCAACTCCTGCTAAAGTTCCTATAATTACGATTACGAAAATAATTTCTATCATACTCATAGCTTTTTTCATATTACTCTCCTATAATAGAACAATTTTCTGCTGCCCAGCCACCCCTAGCTTTACTTGTATCGCATTTAAAAGTTCCTAAATTTTCATCATAATTAAAGAAAACAGCTCTTTTATTTTTTGAATTTGTTACAAAAATTAAATCTTCATCAAAATTATCCCAACCAATAGAATTAGCAGCTCTTCTGTGTATTCCGGTAGCTACTTTATCCGCAAAAACTTTAGCTCCTTTACAAGTCATATTGTTATAAAATGCTGGATTTTTATATGCACATAAAGTATTCTTTGGATATTCTTTAAATCCTTTTTCAAGATATTGATTTCCTGCGTAGGTTTCAATACCTTTTCTAATAGCTTCAACTTGTTCTTTTAATTTAACAATATGAGCTGTTTCTCTGTTTGCCATCATTTTAGGTATCGCAATCGCTGATAATATTCCTATAACTGCAATTGCAAAAATCATTTCTATCATACTAAAGGCTTTCTTCATCTGCTTTTCCTTTATGATTAAGAATATTTAGAATATCTACCAATTCATTTCTTAAGTTTTGTAATTCTGATTTTAATCTTTCGTTTTCTTCTTTTGCTTTTTCAAATTCTTGCATTAATTGAAAGTGTGAATAACACTTCTTAAGGTATAAATTAATAAATTGTGGAATTTCAATATTGCCATTACTAGGATTAATTTTCTTAATATCATCATTTAAATAAGCTAAAAAATCCTTAGTCGGAACATTGAAATTATAACCCCTAGCTCCTAGGGTTATCGTAAACTTAGTTGTTTCCAAGTAGTTGCTCGATTGATCTTAATGTTTCTTCTTCTATTAAATTCTTATTTAATAATTCTTCTTCTAATTTGCTTATTTCATAAGCTTGTGCTTCACATTTTGCTTTTGCTTGTGTTAGTTCATTCATAAGTCTTTCATTTTCACTAACAAGGTATTTATATTTTTCCATTAATTCAACTATTTTTTGACTTAAAGTGTTTGTTATGTTATCGCTCATTTTGTTTATCCTTAGTAAAATTTTAAAGCTATGATTTTAATTATTTATAGTTAATATAATAATAAAAAAAATGTTTTTAGGATAAAAATGTTAGAACTAACAAGTAATTATACACCATCACCAGATCAAAAACAAGCAATAGAAAAAATTGTAAAAGGTATAAAGAATGGTAATAAATATCAAACTCTTTTAGGGGTTACTGGCTCAGGTAAAACCTTTACTATGGCAAATGTTATAAATGAACTTAAAATGCCAACACTAATAATGAGTCACAATAAATCACTTTGCGCTCAATTATATAGCGAATTTAAGGGCTTTTTTGCTAAAAATCATGTGGAGTATTTCATAAGTTATTATGATTATTATCAGCCTGAAGCTTATATTCCAAGAACCGATACATTTATAGAAAAAGATAGTGCAGTTAATAGCGATTTAGAAAGACTTCGCCTAAGCTCAACCGCTTCGCTTTTAGCTTATGATGATTGTGTTTGCATTGCAAGTGTAAGTGCTAATTATGGTTTAGGAAATCCTGCTGAATATATAGGAATGGTAGAGTTTTTTGAAGTAGGTAAATGCTATAAACAAAAAGAATTATTACTTCATCTAGTAGCTATGGGATATAGTAGAAATGATACATTTTTTGATAGAGCAAATTTTAGAGTAAATGGAGAAATAATAGATATTTATCCAGCTTATTATGAAGATGATGCCATAAGACTTGAGTTTTTTGATGATGAATTAGAAAAAATCTATACTTTTAATACATTTGATAATAAAAAAATCAAAGATTTAGATAAATTTACTCTTTATGCTGCAAATCAATTCATCGTTGCAAAACCTACGCTTGAAAAAGCTTGTATAGATATAAAAAATGAGCTTGATGAAAGGCTTGAATATTTCAAAAAGCAAGGCAAATTATTAGAAGCTCAACGCCTTGAGCAAAGAGTGGAATTTGATTTAGAAATGCTAGAAACTACCGGAATGACTAAAGGAATAGAAAACTATTCAAGGCATTTAAGTGGGCTTAATGCAGGGGAGACTCCTTATACTTTATTTGATTATTTTAAGATTAAGCAAAAGCCGTTTTTAGTAATTGTAGATGAAAGCCATGTTAGTTTGCCACAATTTAGGGGAATGTATGCAGGAGATAGGGCTAGAAAGGAAGTTTTGGTTGATTATGGCTTTCGTTTGCCAAGCGCTTTGGATAATCGCCCATTACAATTTGATGAATTTATTAATAAGGATTGCTTTTTCTTATTTGTTAGTGCAACTCCGGCTGAATTAGAGCTAGAGCTTAGTGGTGAGTGTGTATATCAGCAGATTATGCGTCCAACGGGACTGCTTGATCCTGAAATTAGTATAGTTGATAGTGAAAACCAAATAGAGCATTTATACGATGAGATTAAAAAGGTAATCGCAAGAAATGAGCGTGTATTAATCACAACGCTAACTAAAAAAATGGCAGAAGAATTGCAAAGATACTACACAGAATTAGGGATAAAGTGTAAATATATGCACTCAGATATAGATGCGATTGAGCGAAATGAATTAATAATTGGTCTTAGAAATGGCGATTACGATGTTTTAATAGGTATTAACTTGCTTCGTGAAGGACTTGATTTACCTGAAGTTAGTCTTATAGCTATTTTAGATGCTGATAAGGAAGGCTTTTTACGCTCAACTACTAGTTTAATTCAAACAATGGGAAGAGCAGCAAGAAATGTCAATGGTAGAGTAATTTTATATGCTAAAAAAATCACAAAATCAATGCAAGAAGCAATTGATATTACAAGTGAGCGAAGAAGTCTTCAACAAGCTTATAATAAAGAGCATGGAATTATTCCAAGAAGTGTTGAGCGAAAATTAGAGCATACATTAAAACAAACTGATGAAACTCTTAAAAAGAGCAAAATAGAAAAAATGCCAGCAAATGAGCGAGCAAAATTAGTAAAAGAATTAAGAGAAAAAATGCACCTTGCAGCAAAAGAGCTTGATTTTGAACAAGCGGCATTTTATAGAGATGAGATAAAAAAACTGCAAAAAATATAAAAGAATTTGAAATAGGAATTAGGCTTTTGGGATAGGGTATAAAGGAATGAAATGGCTTTTAAAAATGATTTTATTTTTTTAATTAAAAATATACTTTTTTATACAGCTTGGTTTTGCTTTTTTGTAGCTTTTTTCTATCTAGGTGATGTTGTCTATTGGTTTTGTACTTTTATTTTTTATAGAGCATATCTTTTTACAACTAAAAATGATGTAAAAAATCAAATAATCTTTAAAGATAAATTTTATTTAATTTTAAAAAATATTATGTTTTACATATCTTGCTTGTATTTTATGAAAATTATATATGTTATGTGTCTTTATAATGATATTGCTTATAAAAATGTTCAAATTACTGCTAATATTGTATATGTAATAATTTCTGGCATTGTATATTTATATCTTATTAGAGTTTGTAAGAACTATAAGATTTATTTTAAAATATATTTTATTTTATTTTTTGCTATATTTTGTGCTTATTGGTATTATAATGATTATATAAAACAACCAAATGCTTTTATAACAAAGATTTTACAAGCTAAGTTAGAACCTAGAAAATACGAAAATGGTTATTTTGTAAATGATAGTAGTATCTATGATGATATAAATAATCAAATCAAAGGCAAAAGTTATAGTGAAATAAAAGAAATTTTAAAGCAATATGATTTAGATACGAAAGAGCCAGATTATTTTTATTGCTATAAAATGATTTTAGGTGAAGTAATTGGTATTGATTTTGCACTTGAAAACGATAAAGTTATTAATATCATAATACATAAATTATCTAAAAATTTAGCAAAACACAATAGGGTATAAGCTAGAAGGATATAGTAATGGCTTTTAAAAATGATTTTATTTTCTTAATTAAAAATATGCTTTTTTATCTAGCTTGGTTTTGCTTTTTTGTAGCTTTAGTTTTGTTTTATTTAGTTTATATAAATCCACTAAGCTTTAATAATCACTTAGATTTCATAATTTATTTTATAATTTCAAGCTTATGTTTTATGCTTTATTGCATAATTTCTAAAAGGTCAAAAAACTTTGAAATATATTTAAAAGATAGGTTTTATAGTGTTTTAAAGCATTTATTATTTTATGTAATGTTTATTGCTTTAGCTAATGCTTTGTTTAATCTTTATGTAAAAAATGATTTTATTTTAGATCTTATTTATGCGATTTTGTTTTTCATGATTTATAAGCTTTTTAATAAGAATGTAGTTAAATATCAAGTATTTGCTTTGGCTTTATTATTGGTATTTTGTGCTTATAAATATTATGATTATTTTTTAAAACAGCCAAATGAACTTATAATGCAGATTATAAAGGCTAAAAAGATTAATTTTGATGATTATTTTTTAGTAGATGATATCAATTTAATTAAAGCCCTTAATGAAAACATAAAGGATAAAAATCCTTATGAAGTTTATGAATATTTTAAAGAATTTAAAATGCTAAGATGTTATAAAAACGCTAATATTTGTTATAAAAATGTAGTGTTTGGCAAGACAATTTTCATAACTTTAATTTATAAAAATAAAAGAATTGAAGAGATTCATTACAAAGCAAATTCCTAATTCAAATTCCTTGCAAAATCCTTAGAATTTGAAATAGGAATTTGATTAAATAATTTTAATAATTATTTTTAGATATATTATTGCAATTTAAACAGACGGAGCGATAAATGTATTCTAAGCTGATAGAGTTTATAAAAAAATCATTATATTATTTGTTTGTACTTCTTTTTGCATTAATAATTTTAATGATTGGTATTGTTTCTATGACGATATATAATTTTTTTCAACCTTACGATTATAGTGATTTTGTTAAAGTAACTAAAGAATTAAAAAAAGTTGAAGAAATTTTATTAAAGCAAGGATATAAACCATATTATGATTTTGGTGATAAAAGAACATATAAGGTAAATTACAATGAACTTGGATATGGTTGCATTATTGATGAGTTACAAAAACAAGAATACGCTATTCAAAATTTTTTTGAGAGATACCTACAAACGCAATTAGAAAAAATCAATAATTATAAAAGTATAGATGAAATAAAAGAAATAAAAAAATTTAGCAAAGATTTATTAGAAACTTCACAAATCTATGAATTTAATTACGAGCTAACAATTGATGGCTTTGGGCATTTTTATGATAAAAATTCTTTTATTTTTAAAGATGGAAAATTATTTGTAAAATATTACTACTTTGATTTTAATAATAATTTGCTTGAAGAAAATTATGAGTTTTTAATAGATGATTGTGGTTATATTGAGCGTATGTAGTAAAAGAGATAATATGAAAATAATTAATAATTATTAGGATTTTAAATGTTTTTTAGAATAGTTAAATTAATAAAAACACTGATATTTGTTATAGGTTTATTATGTTTAATACTTGCTTTGTGTTATTTTGCATTAACTTATTTTATAAGTAATAATACCGACCCATTAAAAGAATTTAATGAGCTTAAATCAAAATTATATAGAATTGAAGCAGACCTAAGTGAGAATAATTTGAGCTATTATGATTTTAATACCGATAAAACTTATAAAATAGATTATAATAAATTCGGCTATAAGTGTAGAATTGAATACCTAGAACGACAAAAACTCGCTATAAAAGATTATTTTAATCGTCATGCAAATGTAGAAAAATTAGAAAAAGTTCAAAATTATAAAAACATAGATGAAATAAAAGAAATAAAAGAATTTAACAAAGACTTATTAAAAACTTCAAAAATAAATAATTTTAATAATGAGCTAGTAATAAAAAATGATAAATATTTTTATAATGAAACTTCATTTGTTTTTGAATCTGAAAGATTGTTTGTGAAGTATTATTACTTTGATGAAAATAATGATTTTAAAGAAGTTAGTGAAGAGTTTTTTATAGATAGTTGTGGTTATATTGAAAATAGATATAAAGCAATAAGTTCTAAAGGTAGATTTAGATTATAAAAGATAGTTAATTCCTATTTCAAATTCTTTTTAAAATTTATATAAATAAGGAGAGAAAATGAAGAATGATAATGAAGCTATATTTATAATGACTAGAAAAAAATCGCTTTTTATTTATTATACACTTGCTGTTATCGTGCATTTAACAATGCTATTATTTGGCATTGGCTCTATACTTTTAGAAAGTATTCTTGCAAAAATCGTTGGTATATTTTTAATATTTTTTACTTTTTATGGATTTTTTTACTTGTTTGATATTAAATTTATTGTTTGTTATCAAGACTTTTTCGTAATTAGGAGAGCATTTTTTATGCAAAAATTTTATTATAATGAGTTTAAATCTTATTTGCCTAATTGTGGTGTTATGTGTTCTTTGATGTTAAAATTTAAAAAATTTAAATTACCTTTACATATAAATCAAGAATTGTTTTCTCAAGATGAGTTTAATAGTTTTATTGAAATTTTACAAAACCACAATATCAAGCGTTATAATTGGTTTGATTAATAGAGCTAAAGGTATGGTTTGATGAAAATACTTAAATTGTTTAAAACTGTATTATATATAATGATTTTTCTAATCTTTTTTATTGTTGGTTTTTTAGTTTTTTTAAGTTATGGCAAAGCTGATAGTGAGATTATAGATACCGTTAGTTTATCTATTGATAAAATACAAGAAATTCTTATTAAAAATAATTATTGCAACTCTAAAGAAGATTGTGATAATAAAGCTTATGTTTTATACGATTCGGCTTTTAATAATATTTATTTAAATATTTATAATAATGTAGATAGAACTACAAGCAATGAAATTTGCAGTATGATGAAAAATATAAAATTACAAAATAAGCATATAGATTTTTATCTTGAGTTTTTTGAGTATTCTAAAGATGAGTATTATCAAGGATACAACAACAATAATCAAGTGATAAAACAAAAAGCGTTTTATAAGTGTAAATATTAATTAAAATATAGATTTAATAAGAATTAGCCTAAAGCTAATTCCTAATTCAAATTCTTTAAGCTTTGATTAAAAATATCTTTTGCATGAATGTAAGTTGTATCAAATACCCTTAAATTATCAAAATCACTTTCGTTAATTAGTAGTGAAATCTCAGTGCAGGCTAGTAAAACTCCTTGAACTTTATGTTTATTTACGATATTTATAAACTTTTCTTTGCTACTTTGTATTATTAAATCTTTGCAAAGTTCATTAAAGATAATATCATTTATCGTATTCATATCATCGTTATTTGGAGTGATAACATTTAAGCCTTTTAGCTCATTTTTATAAAAGTCTTCTTGCATAGTGTATTTAGTGCCTAGCAATAAAACATCTTTTATATTATTGAGATTTAGCTCATCAAGGCTTGAATGGGCTATATGGATGAATTTTGCCTTTAAATCTTTTTGCAATTCATTTGCAACTTTATGCATAGTATTTGTGCAAAGTGCGATTATACTTGCACCAGCTTTTTCTAATCTTTTTGCTTCTTCGTTTAATAAACTTGCAGCTTTTTGCCACTCATTATTATGTTGATATTTTTCAATCTCATCAAAATCTACGCTTGATATTAAAATCTTTGCACGAGATAAAGAATTATGATGAGTTTGGCTAAACTCATTTATTAATTTATAATAAGTTATAGTGCTAGCATAACTCATCCCGCCGATTAAGCCTATCAAATTAGCCCCTTATTGCAGCATTTATTAAATCTATAAAGCCATCTACATTAAGACTAGCGCCACCAACCAAAACACCATCACAAAGTCTATTAATCTCAGCAATATTGCTAGAATTAACACTACCACCATATAAAATAGGTTGTTTTGTTTTGCTTTTTAGATATTGCATAATTTTTTCAATATCTTCTAATTTTGCAGCGCTTTTGCCGATACTATAAATTGGCTCATAAGCTAGAATTAATTTATTGTATTTTAAATCAATTGCATTAAGTTGCTTTTCTAAAAATTCTATGCTTTTGTTCTTTTCATAAGTAGCAAAATCTTCTCCTATGCAATAAATAACTCTTAAATCGTTTTCAGCACAAAAATCAAATTTTTGTGCCAAAAATTCATCATTTTCACCCAAATTTCTTCTTTCACAATGACCTAAAATAATAGTTTTTATCCCAAATTCTTGCAAGTGAGATAATCCTATTTCTCCTGTAAATGCTCCATTATAAGCTGGGTATATATTTTGTGCAGCTTGAATGAAGCTAAACTCACTATCAATAAATGAAGTTGCGCTCGGAGCAACTATAACTTCTAGGTTTGAAAAGTCGCTAAATCTAAGATAAGCATTAAGCTTTTTTGCATATTCAGCAAAGCCTTTTCTAGTGTGATTACATTTAAAATTTGCAGCAATAATCATTAATATTCTTCCTTTAATATAAGTGGTTTTATAGCAGGTAATTCTTTACCTTCAATTAGTTCTAAGCTAGCTCCACCGCCAGTAGAAATAAAGCTAAAATCATCAGCATCTCCTGCACGATTTATAACATCAGCAGTATCTCCACCACCAGCAACGCTAGTTGCGTAAGAATCGCTTATATAATGGCTCATTTTAAAGCTACCTTTAGAAAATTTATCAAACTCAAAAACTCCCATAGGTCCATTCCACCATATAGTTTGAGCATCACTTAAAATCTCTTTAAATAATATTGAACTAGCAGGTCCAATGTCAAGCCCCATCCAGCCATTTGGTATTTCTTGAACGCTAACTTTTTTAACAACACTATCATTTGAAAAGCTTTGAGCTGCAAGCACATCAACAGGTAAATATAGCTTAACTCCAAGTTCTTTTGCTGTTTGCATAATTTGTTTAGCATCTTCAATTAAATCATCTTCTACGATAGAATTGCCTACATTTAAGCCATTTGCTTTAAGAAAAGTAAATGCCATTCCACCACCTATGATAATTTTATCTACCTTAGGAAGTAGGTTGTGTAAAGCTTGTAATTTTCCGCTAACCTTACTACCACCAACAACAGCTACAAATGGTCTAGCAGGTGATTTTAATAAATCTTGAGCGAAATTAAATTCTTTTTGTAGTAAAAATCCTGCACAAATTTCTTTAGCAAATCTAGTAATTGCTTCAACGCTTGAATGTGCTCTATGACAAACTCCAAAAGCATCATTGCAATATACATCACACATTGAAGCCAAGCTTTTAGCTAGTTCTTCATCATTTTTTGTTTCACCTTTAATAAATCTTAGATTTTCAAGCAATAAAACTTCACCTTGCTTTAATTCACTAGCTTTAGCCTTAGCATCATCTCCTATTACATCATTTGCCATAATTACTTCAGTTCCTAGTAGTTTTGAAAGTCTTTTTGCAATAGGTTTTAATGAATATTTATCGCTTACTTCTTTTGGGCGACCTAAATGGCTTGCAAGAATTACTCTAGCATCATTATCAAGGCAGTATTTAATAGTAGGAATAGCAGATTTTATTCTTCTATCATCACTAATATTTCCGAACTCATCTTGCGGAACGTTAAAATCACATCTAATAAAAACACATTTATTTGTTAAATCAACATCTTTTATGGAAATTAAAGGCATTTTATAACTCCTTGCTAATATGTTGAGCTAGTCTATTTAATTGATATGAATATCCGTATTCGTTGTCATACCAAGCTAGAACTTTTACAAAATCTTCATCAATTATTTGAGTTAAATCAGGAACAAAAACACAACCATAAGTGCTAGTGCAAAAATCACTTGAAACGCAGCAATCATAATCAATCGCTAATATTTCGCTCATATTTTTACTAGCTTTTATAAAGGTTTCGTTTATTTCTTCTTTTGAAGTTTTTTTCTCTAGTAATAATGTTAAATCTAGCATTGAAACATTTGCTAAGCTAGTTCTTACGCTTTGACCATCAACTTTACCTAAAAGATTTGGTATAACTTTTCCTATTGATTTAGCTGCACCTGTGCTTGAAGGAACTAAGTTTAGTGCTGCTGCACGACCCCTTCTAATATCTTTAGGGCATTTTGTATCGCAAAGCTCTTGAGTTGCTGTATAAGCGTGAATTGTATTCATTAAGGCTTTTTTAATACCAAAATTTTCATCTAAAACTTTTGCCATTGGTGCAAGGCAGTTTGTTGTGCAACTTGCATTTGAAATAATTGCTTCACCTTTATAATTATTATGATTTACATCCATTACAAACATAGGAGTATTATCTTTTGGTGGTGCTGACATGATTACTTTTTTAATACCATTATCTAAATAAGCTTTAGTTTTTTCTTGTGTTAAAAAAGCTCCCGTGCATTCAAAAACTAAACTAGCTCCGTATTTAGCAAAATCAATATTTTCAATTTCTCTACTTCTAATTATTTGAATTCTTTTATTTCCTACTATTAATACATCTTCTCCATCATTATCAATTTCTTGATTGAAATTCCCATGAACGCTATCGTATTTTAGAAGGTATTTAATACTTTTCATATCCCACGAGCAATTAATTGCCACCAAATTTAGCTTGTTTTCGCTAAGAATTATTCTACTAAGACATCTTCCGATTCTTCCGAATCCATTTATCGCTACATTTACTCCCATTTTTAACCCTTTATTTAAAAAATTTGAGATAATACTAATAAAAAAAGGTTAAGAGATTTTGAAAATAGCAATTTTTGGCGGTAGTTTTGACCCTGTGCATTTAGGTCATGAAAAAGTAGTAAATGTAGCGTTAAATACATTAGATATTGATAAGCTTATAATATTACCTACTTACATTAGTTTGTTTAAAGAAAATTTTAGTGCAAGTCCTGAGTTAAGAATTTCATGGCTTGAAAAAATTTTTACAAAAAGTGACAAATTAATAATAAGTGATTATGAAGTTAAACAAAATAGACCTGTTCCTAGCTTTGATAGTGTAATGTATTTTAAAAATTTACTAAATCCTAGTTTAATTTATTTTATAATAGGAGCAGATCATTTAAAAACTTTACATAAATGGCATAATTATGAAGAATTATCAAGAAATGTTGTTTTTGTAATAGCAAGTAGGGATAATATTTTTATACCTAATGATTATTTAAAGCTTGATATTAACGAAGATATATCATCAAGTTTTATAAGAGATAATTTAGTTTTAGAAAAAGTTAATCCAAAAATAAAAGATGAAGTAAAAGAATTTTACAAAGGAAAAAAATGAGTAGAAACGAAGAGATAATTAAGCTTTTAGATGAGAAAAAAGCTGAAAATGTAGAGCTAATTAGCTTAAAAGGAAGTGAATATTTTGTAGATGAAGTAATAATAGCTACTATGATATCAAGTAAGCAATCTATTGCTTTAATAGAAGATATAAAAGAATTAATAAAAAAACATAATAGCAAAGTATATTATGAAGAGTGTGCTGATGAGTGGAGTGTTCTTGATTTAGGAGATTGTTTAATACATTTAATGAGTTCTGCTTATAGAGATAGATATCAAATTGAAAAATTTTTGCTTGAGTTTAAGCGTTAAAAGTTTTTTTGTAGTATCGCGTTTATTATTCAAGGAGAAGTTATGGCTAAAAGAGTTTTAATTAAATTTTCAGGCGAAGCTTTAGCGGGTTCGCAAGGTTTTGGCATTGATACACATATTTTAAAATTTATTGCAGAACAAATAAAACAACTAGTAGATGAAGGCACACAAATAGGTATAGTAATCGGTGGTGGTAACATTATTCGTGGTGTTAGTGCTGCAAAAGATGGTATTATAAAGCGTGTTAGTGGCGATCATATGGGAATGCTATCTACTGTAATTAATTCTATTGCTATGCAAGAAGCACTTGAAAGCTGTGGAATTAGCGTAAGAGTTCAAAGTGCTATTCAAATGGAAGCATTTTGTGAAACTTTCATTATGAGAAGAGCTCAAAGACATTTAGAAAAAGGTAGAGTTGTAATTTTTGCAGCTGGAACGGGAAATCCATTCTTTACAACAGATACTGCAGCAGTATTAAGAGCGATTGAAATTAATGCTGAAATGATTATAAAAGCAACAAAAGTTAATGGTGTATATGATAAAGACCCTATGAAATTTGAAGATGCAAAAAGATATGATGAATTAAGTTATGAGCTTGCAATGGGCGATGACATTAAGGTTATGGATGATACAGCAATCGCACTTGCAAAAGATAATAAACTTCCTATTGTAGTTTGCAATATGTTTGAAGAAGGTAATATTTTAAAAATTATTAAAGATGATTTTAGTAATTGCTCAATAGTAAAAAATCAATAATTTTAAAGGAATTTATATGAGAACAGAACAAATAGCAGCAAAAGCATTAGAAAAAGTAGGAAATGATAGATATATTTTATCTTTAATAGTAGCAAAGAGAGCTAGAGAGTTAAGCGATGGTGCAACTCCTTTAGTAAAAGTAGAAAAAGGTAAAATGAAGTTTAGCGATATTGCAATGTTAGAAGTTGCAGAAGAAAAAATAATTTTTGATGGTGTAATTAACGAATAATACAATGAAAAATATTCTAAGTTTTGAAACATTATTAGAAGATGTTAGATACTGCAATGATTTAAATAAAGCTAAGGAATTATTATATTCTTTATTTTCAAGCACTCCTATGCTTGAAAAAGCTTTAGATTTTTGTATAAAATCTCACGAAGGACAATTTAGAAAGAGTGGAGAACCTTATTCTATTCATCCTATTTTAGTGGCTTGTTTTGTAGCTTTCTTTTCAAAAGATGAAAGCATGATATTAGCTGCATTATTGCATGATGTTGTAGAAGATACAGAATGCACTCAAGAAGAACTTGTGAATATGTTTGGTCATTCGGTTGGCATTTTGGTTGAAGGTATGACTAAAATTGTTGAAATTCGTGGGGATAATCTAGCTAGCTCAGAATCTAATGAAAAACTTAGAAAATCAGCAATGACTTTTAGAAATATGCTTATGGTAAGCATTGAAGATAGTAGAGTTTTATTAGTTAAATTATGTGATAGACTACACAATATGCTAACTCTTGATGCTTTAAAAGAAGCAAAACAAAAAAGAATTGCGGAAGAAACCTTAATGGTTTATGCTCCGATAGCTCATAGATTAGGGATTTCAAGTATTAAAAACTATTTAGAAGATTTAAGCTTTAAATACTTAATGCCAACTGAGTTTAAGGAGATTGCTGATTATTTAAAAGCAAATAATGTTCAATTACAATTAACCTTAAATGATTTTATAGAAAAAATCATAAATCTTATGCGTGATAATGGATATATTGAAGATGTAGATTTTAAAATAGAAAAAAGAATTAAGCATGTTTATTCAATATATTTAAAAATGCAAAGAAAAGGCGTTAGTATTGAAGAAGTTCTTGACTTATTAGGTATTAGAATATTAGTAAAAGATGTGAAAGATTGTTATATTGTTTTAGGGCTTTTACATGTTCATTTTAACCCACTTGCTTCAAGATTTAAAGATTATATTGCATTACCAAAACAAAATGGTTATCAGACAATTCATACAACATTATTTGATGCTCAATCAATTATTGAAGCACAAATTAGAACTTATAAAATGCACGAAACTGCAGAATTAGGAATTGCAGCTCACTGGAAATACAAAAATGATAAAGAAGACTTTAAGGCTGATTGGGTTAGCGATATTGCTACAAATAATTCTTTAGAAGAAAAGGACAATGATTTAGAATTTTACGAATACGCAAAAGATAGTTTGTATGTAGAAGATATTGCAGTATATTCACCAAAAGGCGAGATTTTTACACTTCCTAGGGGCTCTACTGCACTTGATTTTGCTTTTGAAGTTCATTCACAAATTGGTCTTAAAGCAAGCCATGCTTATATTAATAGAGTTAGATCGCCATTACTTACAAGCCTTAAAAATGGAGATATTGTAAGAATAGAAATTGATGATAATGCAAAGCCAAGATGTTCTTGGCTAGATAGTGTTGTAACAGCTAGAGCAAAGGCTATGATTAAATCACATTGCAAACAAAGAATTTCAAGTATAGATCAAAAAGTAGGCTTAAGATTATTGCAAACTATTTTTAGTGCTGATGAAGAAAAAATTAATACTTGGATTAATAATGAAAAATTATCAAAAATTGTTAAAAAATGTGCAAGTGATAATATAACCTTAAGCAAAGCAATTGATAGTTTAAAAAAATACGCAAAAAGAATTTGGCTTGTAAAAAACTATGATTTAAAAAAACAAAGAATTGAAAATCTTGTAGTTTATTCAAATTACAAAATCAATAATATAGATTTTGATTATTGCTGTAATCCAAAAAGAGGAGATGATATTATTGCTTTTAAGCATAATCATTCTGTTACTATACACAATAAATTATGCGAAAGAGCAAGTAAATTAATGGAAGATAATAAGGCAGAAATGGTTCTTATAAAATGGTCAAAACATGCGCCTAAAAATTACAAAATGATTTTTTCGTTAGAAAATAAAAAAGGCACATTATTAGCTTTATTATCAGAGTTATTAAAACTTCAAATTAATATAAGCAGTATTAATATTTCTAAAAATACCGATAGTTTATTAGAATATTTTGAAATAATTTTTGAAGTTCCTGATAATCAAAATATTGAAATAGCAAAAGAAAAAATTAAATCAAAATGTAAAATCTACGAATTTGTATCATTAAATGATGCTTATAGCGAATAAAGGATAGAAAATGAATTTAAATGAAATATATGAAGATTTAGAACGTGGAGTTTCTGAATTTATAGATTTAGAAAAAATAAAAAATTTAATCAAAAACTACTATGAAAAAGGCGAACATTTTTATGTAAAAGCAGGGTTTGATCCAACAGCACCTGATTTACATTTAGGTCATAGTGTGGTTTTAAATAAGATGAGATTTTTACAAAACCATGGAGCTATTGTTCAATTTTTAATAGGTGATTTTACAGCTCAAATAGGTGATCCAACAGGCAAAAGTGCAACAAGAAAACAACTAAGCAAAGAAGAAGTTTTAAAAAATGCAAAAACTTATGAAGAACAAGTTTTTAAGATTTTAGATAAAGATAAAACTGAATTAAAATTTAACTCAACTTGGTTAAACAAATTAGGTGCAGTTGGTATTGTTGAATTAACTTCAACTTTTAGTGTAGCTAGAATGCTTGAGCGTGATGATTTTACAAAAAGATTTAAAGAACAAAGTCCTATATCTATTAGCGAATTTTTATATCCATTATTACAAGGGTATGATAGCGTAGCATTAAAATGCGATATTGAAATGGGTGGAACTGATCAAAAATTCAACCTACTAATGGGAAGAACTTTACAAAGAACTTATAATACAGGTAAAGAACAAGGTATTATAATGATGCCATTATTAGTTGGGCTTGATGGTGTAAATAAGATGAGTAAAAGCTTAGGTAATTATATAGGAGTTAGCGAAGAACCTAATACTATGTATGCAAAAGTTCTTAGTATTAGCGATGAGCTTATGAAAAATTATTATGATTATTTAAGTTTTAAAACTACAAAAGAAATTAATGAAATATTTGAAAGCATTAACAATAATTCTTTACATCCAAAAATAGCTAAAGAAAATTTAGCTTTAGAAATTGTTGAAAGATTTTGGGGTAAAGAATTAGCTCTTAAGGCTAAAGAAGAATTTGATAATATCCATAGCAAAAATGAACTTCCAAGTGATATTGCCGAGTTTAGTTTTAATGAAGAGCAATGGATTGTAAAATTAATGCAGGATACTAATCTTGCAAGTTCAGGAAGTGAAGCAAGAAGAGCGATAAAAGCTAATTCAGTTAGCGTTAATGGCGAAAAGATTAGTGATGAGCAATTAAAATTAAATAATGGTGAATTTATTATTCAAGTTGGAAAAAGAAAATTCGCAAAAGTAATGATTAAAGGATAAAAATGAGCTTACCAGAATTAAAAATAAGAAATTTTACTTTAAAAGTTCCTGTATTTCAAGGTGGAATGGGACTTGGAATTAGTTGGGATAGATTGGCTGGTAATGTTAGTTTAAATGGTGCTTTAGGAATTATTTCTTCAGTTGGAACAGGTTTTTATGAAAATAGAGCTCATATAAATAAAGAGCTAAATGGAAAGCCTTACGGAAGTGAAAACTTTTATTCAAGCAAAGGTTTAAAAGCAGTAATTACTAATGCAAGAAAGATTTGCAATGATGCACCACTGGGCTGTAATATAATGCATGCTTCAAATGAATATGAAAGAATTGTAAAAGATGCCTGTAATGTAGGCTTTAATGCGATTATTAGCGGCGCAGGACTTCCTACAAATTTACCTGAATTTACAAAGGATTTTCCAGAAGTTGCACTAATTCCTATTGTATCATCAGCAAAAGCACTTAAGATAATTTGCAAAAGATGGACTCAAAGATATGATAGATTACCTGATGCTGTTGTATTAGAAGGACCACTTAGCGGGGGTCATCAAGGCTTTACCTACGAGCAATGCTTAGACCCTAATTATCAATTAGATAAATTAATACCTGAAGTAAGAGCAGAGCTTGATGAATGGGGAAATAATATTCCTTTAATTGCAGCGGGTGGAATTTGGAATAGGAATGATATTTTACATGCAATTAGCTTAGGTGCTAATGGGGTTCAAATGGGAACTCGCTTTATAGGAACTCATGAGTGTGATGCTGCATTAGAGTTTAAACAAGTATTGCTTAATGCTAAAAAAGAAGATATTGAATTATTAAAAAGCCCAGTAGGTTATCCAGCTCGTGGAATTAGAACTAATCTTCAAAAAATGATAGAAGAAGGCACAGCTCCAAAAATATCTTGTGTAGCAAACTGTGTTGCACCATGTGAGCGTGGTAGGGGAGCTAAAAAAGTAGGCTATTGTATAGCTGAAAGACTTTATGATGCTTATAGTGGAAAAGTTGAGAGTGGATTATTCTTTACAGGTGCTAATGGTTATAGATTAAATGAATTAATTAGTGTTAAAGAGTTAATTGAAAAATTAGTTAATGGCGAAGATGAATAAACTCTTTTTGCTAATTTTTAGTATTGCTTTATTTGCTGGAAGCTTTGATGAAGATTTGAAAAATTTTGATAAGAATTTTCTAGTTTCTAGCAAAACAGAGCAATTAGCAACTCATCAAAAACTTAAAACTATTTATATAAAAAGTATAATTTCAGGCGATTTAGATACTAAAAAAGAAGTTTTAAAAAGAATAGTTTTAAGTTCAAATATATTAAAACTTGATTCTTCTACTTATCAAAAAGAATTAGAAGAATTAGGGATTAATGCTAAAAAACTAAGTTTTAAGACAAACGATACCAAAAAGCCTATACAAAAGCCAACTGATACTACAAAAGTTAGTGAAAAGGTAGTTCAAACTAATAGTAATTTTTATATTACAAAAATCATTAAAGAAGATAATAAAATTAATTTTAATATTAAAGGAAATATTGATGAAAAATCAATATCTTTAAGCACTTACAATACCAAAGAAATAAACAATAAAATCCTTGAATTTGATGGCATTTTAGATGCTAAAAAAGAAACCTTTATTGATAAAAATTACGAAATAAGCATAGTGCAATTTAATCCGAAAAGAATTAGAATTGTAGCTAGAAGTAAAGATGAAATAGATATAAAATATAATATTGATAGTGGATTTAATATAGAAGTTTTATCAAAAACACAAAATATAGTAAATAAAAAAGAAGAAAAACCATCGGTAAAAAAAGAAGAAAAACCAGCAAATACTCAAATCAAAAAAACTGAAGAAATAATCAAGCCTTCATTAAAAATAGAAGAAAAAAATCAAGAAAAAGCAGAAACAAAAGGCACTAATAACATAAGTAAAGTTACAAAAACAAGTAATGGTATTAAATTTAATACAAGCTATGAAATAGAAAATATCAAAACAATAAACTATGGAACAAATCAAATAATTGAATTTGATGGAGTATTGTTAGGTGGTAGAAAAAACTATGATTTTAAAAATTATTCTATCAGTATTCTTCAATTTAACCCTAAAAAAACAAGAGTAGTTTTATATACTAAAGCACAGCAAAAGCTATTTTTTAATATTGATGATAATGAAGTTGTTTTTTCTACTGAAGAATTAAAATCAAGTAAAGCGAGTTTTAATAAAGCGAATTTATTAATTACAATTGATGCAGGGCATGGTGGGAAAGATACAGGGGCAAATGCTTTTGGAAGAAATGAAAAAGATATTACCTTATCGGTAGCATTAAAGCTTAGTAAAGCATTGAAAAATAAAGGCTATAAAGTATTTTTAACAAGAAATAAAGATATATATATAGGTCTTCGTGACAGAACAAAAATGGCAAATGATAAAAAGAGTGATTTGTTTATAAGCATACACGCAAACTCAATTGCTGATAAGTCAAAAACAGATAAAATTTACGGCATAGAAACATATTTTCTCTCACCAGCAAGAAGTGAAAGAAGCAAAAATGCTGCAGCTATTGAAAACAAAAGTGATATAGAAGAAATGAATTATTTTTCTAAGCAAACATTTTTAAACTTTTTAAATAGAGAAAAAATAATATCGTCTAATAAACTAGCCATTGATATACAAGGCGGGATTTTAAGTTCAATTCCTAAAAATTATCTTAAAAAAGATGGCGGGGTTAAAGAAGCACCATTTTGGGTATTAGTAGGAGCTTTAATGCCTGCTGTATTGATTGAGATAGGCTATATTTCTCATCCTATTGAAGGGAAAAATATAGCAGATAGTAAATATCAAGATTTTTTAGTAAATGGTATTGTTAATGGGATAGAAAATTATTTTATTAAGAACAAATAAAGGAGAATTATATGAGAAAGGCTAATTGGGTACTAAAAAACGATGAAATTTTTTCTTTAGATTTTGATGATTTTTATTACAATATTAAAGAGCCTTTAAAAGAAAGAAATGGCATTTATGTTGAGAATGCTTTTTTAAATGCAAATAATAAATTAACTATATTAGAATTAGGTTTTGGTCTTGGGCTTAACTTTTTTTTAAGTGCAAAAAAAGCAATAGAACAAGGAATAAAACTAAATTATGTAGCAATAGAAAATCATTATCAAAGTATTGAAGATATTAAGTTTTTTTGCAAAAAATTTAATATAGAACTAAACAAAAGCTTCATAAACGACTATCCGCCTTGTAAAAATGGTATTTATAGAATTGAATTTGACGGAATTACTCTTGATTTGGTTTTTCAAGATGTTGATGTGGCTTTAGATGATTTGGATTTTTTAGCTGATGTTGTATATGCTGATGGATTTTCTCCTAGTAAAAATCAAGAAATGTTTTCAATTAACACTTTAGAAAAAGTAAAAAAACTTTTAAAACCAAATGGTAAATTAATAAGTTATAGTTCAAATTCTAATTTTAAAAAAGCCCTAATTGAACTAGGTTTTGAAATAAATAATATAGAAATAGGTATTAAAAGAGAAAGCACTTTAGCAATATTAAAAAATAAAGTTCAAAAAGAAGAGCTTGATGGTTATTTTCATAAAAATTACCTAGAAGTAAATAATATTGCAATAATAGGTGGTGGAATAGCTGGTGCAACCTTAGCTTATGAATTATCAAAATTAGGTAAAACTATAAGCGTATTTGAGCAAAGCCATACTTTAGCAAACGAAGGCAGCGGTAATAAAATCGGCTTATTAACAGCTCTTATACAAAATCCTTCAAGTTTATTAGGAGAATTTAGTCAGTTTTCGTTCTGGCATAGTTCAAAACTATACAAAAAATTAGGTTACAAATTAGAAGGGGTTTTAGAGCATGCTTATACAAAAGAACTGCAAGATAGATTTAAAATGCAAAAGGATAATCCTTTAATTAAATTACATTTTGATTTTGCTTTTTTAAAAGACGGCGGAACGCTAGAGCCTTGTAAATTAGTTCCTAAAATATTTGCCTTATCAAATGCTAGGATATTTTTAAACTACAAGCTTAATGGCTTTAGAGAATTTTATGATAGAGTAGAATTAGATTTTGAAAACAAAACAATGACTTTTGATGCAGTGATTTTTGCAACAGGAGCTTATTCTAAAGAAATATTTAATAATCTTCCTTTATCAGTAGTAAGAGGTCAAGCAACTTGGCTAAAAAATCAAGTAAAATACAAACACCCAATAAGCTCAAAAGCCTATATTACAGGTGCTAAAGATGGCATTGTGTTATTAGGTGCTACTTATGATAGAAATCTTATAGCAGATGCTAGCAGTGTTTATGATGAAGTTAATATTAATAATTTTAAAGAGATTTTTAAAGCTGATTATTCTCATTTAATTATAGGAAATAGGGTAGGTTATAGAAGTTATTCATCGGATAGATTTCCTATCGTAGGAGCTTATTTTAATGAGAATAAATACAAAAGCACTTATAAAGCTCTTCAGTTTGATAAACACAAACCTCAGACCAACGCTCCAAGAAGTAGGGTGTTTATTAGCACAGCGCATGGTTCAAGGGGACTTGCAAGTGCCTTAACATCGGCTAGATTAATTACTAGTTATTTTAATAATACACCTAGCGGAATGTTTAAAAGATACGAACACGCACTTCATCCTGCTAGATTTTTAATAAGAGATTTAAAAAAGGGCTTAGTAAAATAAGTCCTAATTCCTATTTCAAATTCCTTGAAAAATCCTTAGAATTTGAAATAGGAATTTGATTAAATAATTTTAATAATTATTTTTATATATTATAATTTAAACTATTATTTTATTAAGGTTAAATATGCAAGTAAATTACAAAAAATATTTAAAAATCATTTTTAAAAAAGTAATAGCTTTTGTCTTTACTATAATTTTTCTTATTATAGGAAGTTTTTATGCAATGGTTAGCGAAACTCAAAAAGAAACTTTTGACATACAATATAGTAAAAACCCAGAAGCTTCTGCTAAATTTGTAAATGCGATGGAATATAGAATTGTTATTGAATTATTGCATACATATTTGAATTATGATAATTTTATAATGGTATTTCTTATAAATCAAATGAATGATAAATTTAAAGAAGGTAAAGAGCTTTTACCAAAAGATAGCATAGAAGATATTTTATGGTGGATGATTTTAAATAGAAATATGTTTTTTAAAAGTGATGATTTATCGTATGCTAAGTATGTTGCAAATACTTATAAAGATGAATTTTTTAATGAGATTTATTCAATGATTGAACGCTTACCATATGGGAAAAATTATTTTGATAATATTGAGCTAAATCAAAATCGCTTTGCAACTATGTTAAAGCTTGTTTCAATATATACAGATTTAGATACTGATAGATTTGTATATTATTTAAAAGAAGAATCAAATAAACATGATGAAGTATATAAATATTTAGATATGGCTTATAAAAGATACTTTGATTCGCAAAAGTCAAAGGAATATTTTTATTACATTTATATAAATACAGTGGTTATGCTTCATGCTAAAGATATATACTTAAATTTACAAGGTGATGAAAACGGAAAAATGATTGAACCAGCAATAATCCCACAAGATATATGTTATAAAAAAGATATATTTGAAATATACGATAATTTTCAAAAAATTATTGATTATGTAAAAACTACAAAGAATTATTCCCTTTCTTTCTCTGGAACAAGTTTAGAAATATTAGGAGTTTTAGAAAATTCTTGTCCTAATGAAAAAGAATTAAGAAAAAGAATAAGAGCAGAGATTGATGAAATTAATGAAAATAAAAAACATAATAAATAAAAGAAAGTAGGGTATAAAACTTCTAATTCCTAATTCAAATTCCTTGAAAAATCATGAGAATTTGAAATAGGAATTTGAACTTATATAAAGGAATTTAAATGTTTAAAAAGACTTGCTTATTGCTTATTCTAGTTTCGTTATTAATTACTGGATTATTTGATATATTTCATAAAGATAAAACACCAAAAACTCCTATATATACTTTATTTGATTTAAGTAAAAAAGGCACTAAATTTGAAATAATCTTTAAGCCACAAAGAAAAGATATAGGAGAGCATTTAGGATTTTATGCTTTTTATCCTTTGCGTTTTGAATATGGTGAAGTAGGTAAGGATTTTTATTCAGTTGATTTATATGATAAAAAAATAGAAGATAATATACGAGATAATTCTTATTATCCACTTGCACTTGATATTAAAATATATGAGCTTACTAAAGATGGTGATGAAATATTGGTATTTGATAAAATCGCTACGCCAAATGCAAATACAAATGTAGGCAGTCGTAGAACTATGAGTATAAAAAATGAAAAAGTTTTTATGGCGGTAAGATATCTTGGATTTTATTTTATACCTGAGAATAAAACTTATAAAGCAGTCATTACAAATCTAATAGATGATGATAATATAAGGGGTGATTTTACAAAAATCGCAATCACAGCTTATAGAAGAAAAGTTTAATAAGGAGAAAGTTATATAACTAATCCAAAGCAGATTTTAAAAAGAATTTGAAATAGGAATTTTAAATACTTTTATAACCTTAAAGCCTAATGAAATTAAAGCTTTTAAAGCAAATAAGGCTATACAAAAACCTTTTAAGATAAAATAAATCTAAATTCCGTTTTCAAATTCCTTTAAAAATTATGAGAATTTGAAACAGGAATTTGTATTAATCGTTTTTTAAATTATTTGCTATTTTTGCAGCTAATTTGAGCTTATCATTATCAAAGTGTGTATAAATCCTAGAAGTATTTAGCGATGCGTGTCCTAAAGCTTCTTGGACTAATAGCAAATCTTTTTCTTTTTTATAAAGTAGGGTAGCAAAGCTATGCCTTAGCATATGAGCTCCGTTTTTTTCTTTTCTAATGCCTGCTTGCATTAAAACATTTTCAATTAGTCTTGAAATATATGCTTGAGTTAGCGGTTTGCCTTGCTTGTTTGTGAATAAATAATCATCAGGACTAGCAATTTGCTTGAAATATTCTAAATGCTCTTTTATTGAATTTACATTAAGCAAAACAACTCTATATTTATTACCTTTAGCATGAATCCTAAGGCTAATCAAATCATTTTCATAGCTAATATCTTTTAGTCTAAGCCTTAAAACCTCATTCACACGAACACCAGTAAATAATATTATTTTAATTGCTAGTTTGTTTCTATCGCTATTGCTTTTGTATTGAAAATCATTTAAAGTGCTTAAAAATAATTTCATTTGTTCTTCACTCATATATTCAGGAAGTTTAGTTCCCGAGCTTGAGTTTAGTCCAGACCAGTTTTTAAGCTCAATTTCATAATAATGGCTTCCTTCTTCATCTTTGTTTTGTGAGCTTAAATATTTAAAGAAATTAACAATAGCTATTTTGTAATTTTTTTTACTAGCATCACTTAAACCTGCAGTAATAGTTGATAAAATTTCAATTACTAGTTCTTCATCAATTTGTTTTAAAGAGTAGGGCTTATAGTGAATGATTTGCTCATAAAACTTTTTAATAGGGTTAAAATATGTATTTATTCCTATCATTCCAATATTTCTTGCTTTTTTAGCTAACTCATCTAATTCTTCAATATTATGTAAGGCATTTAATGCGATGTTAATTTCTCTTAATTCTTCAGCTTTTTCTAAAAGTTTATTAGATAAGGAATTTAATTTATGTTTTAAATACCTTGCAATCCAAAACAATAATGAATTAGAAAAATTATCTTCACAATCAAGCGGGTGTTTCATATATGTCCTTTAAAGTATTTATTTTAAGATTTTATAATGATAATATACTTAGATTAAGATTATTAAAAATTTTTATTGTTTTCAATACTTTTTTAAATCATAAAATAATTTGAAAATTATAAGTATTTTAATATGATTATTTTGCATATAATTATACATAAAATAATATGATTAAAATATGATTTATACTAATTTTCGTATTTTTAATACATAATTTTAAAAATACTGCAATTCAAATGAATATTTATTAAATTATTTTGAGCAAATATTTTTATAAAGTAAAATATTTGAAAATTGAAAAAATTTTCTATTTGTAATTTAATTGCTTTCATAATAGAATAGAATACTAATAAATTAATCTATAAATCAATTTAAATTAATTAAAATAAATAAATAATAAAAGAGTGCAAATAATACATCTTTTTCTTGGATCAAACATATTAAAAGAGTAAAAAAGTTAAAATGTGAAAATTATAGTTTTCAATACTAATTATAATTTAAATACTATAATCCAAGTTAGCCATTAAGCTAACTTATTAATCTTGCTTTTTGCTTTGATATTTTGCTAATTCGCTTTTTTGCATTTTTAAAATATGCTCTTCAGTTACTATTACATGAAAAACTGCTTCTAAGACACAAACATCTCTTATAAAGGCTTTTACGACTACTTCTCTTTTTTTACTATTATCAAATTTAGCATTAGCTTCATAAGTTAAAACATCTCCAACTTTTGCTGGAGCATAAAAACTTGTCCTTGAGCCAATTACACAAGTATTTTTCTTATTAATTGCAGCTTGCGCTACATAAGCAGCAGATGAATAAATAAAACCATTATGTGCTAGACCTTCGCTATCGCATATAAGCTCAGAAGTTATTTTTAATTGTAGAACAGCCCTATTTTCTTCTATTTCTGTTATATATCCGCTTAATTCATTGTTAATAGAAGGACAAGCTTCAATATTTGTTTTTACTTCACCTTCTGTTGTTTCTACTTTTTCTTCTGCCATATCAAACCTTTAATTTTACATAAACTCTTTTTGGTGCAGGATAACCTTCTTTGGTAAAATCATCATCAGCTAAAAAGTCTTCTAGACTAAACCCATCTATCCATTCGGTTTTTCTTTGTTCTTCAATCGTTGTTTTGCAAGTTGTTAAAACTTCAAAATCTTTGAAATTAGCTTTTTTACACCAGTTTTTTAAAGCACTTATTGTCGGTATAAAATACACATTAGACATTTTTGCATAACTTGTATCAGGAACAAGTGCAAAAGGTTGCTCGTTTTCAATATATATAGTATCAAGAAACACTACTCCATCTTTATTTAAACTTTGTTTGATTTGTTTTAACATTTGAACTGGATCACTTCTGTGATAAATTACACCTAAGCAAAATATTACATCAAATTTATGTTTATAATTGGGAACATCAGCCACACCTAAAAGTTCAAAATCTATGTTTGTTTTAAATAAAGAATTTAAAAATTGAAATTGTTCATAACATCTTTTACTAGGATCAAAGCCAACGATTTTTGTAGGTTTAAAGTCAAGCATTCTAAACATATAATATCCATTATTACATCCTATGTCTGCTACTACTTTATTTTCAATACAGCCTAAATGATCTTTTAAAAGATTAAATTTTACATTACTTCTCCATTCGCTATCTATGAGTAAATCATTAATCTTAAAAGGTCCTTTTCTCCAAGGCTTTAAAGATATTGCTTTTTGCAATATTTCTTCATTATTTAAACTATCATCAACAATTTCAACAATATCACCAAAATTTAATTTCATTTTAGCCTTCATGTCCTAAAATTTTTGCACAAAACTCTATATAAACATCATTTGCCTTATCTTCTAATAATGCATCGTTTTCAAACATAAATTTTTCTATTTGATAGCTATCAATATTGTTTTTTTCTAATAATATTCTTAAAGCTACAATTTCTTTGCAATAATTTACAACGCTATTATGAACTGCACCTCTTGGTGCATTTTGTAATACATCAATTAATTTTTCTTCAGGGGTTGTTTCAAATAATTTATCAAATTCATCCATTTTATTACCTTTAATAATCACTATATATTTGATTTTTATGTTTGATTTTTTTATATTGATTTTGTTTTTTAATTTTTTCTAAATTGTTATACTTATTAATTAATTCTTCCTTACTTAATTCAGAAAAACAACATAAATTTACAAAATTTTCAAGCTCTTTAGAATAAGAAGAATCAAGATAAGTAGGTTCGCATTTATTGATTAATTTTATATTTTGCTCTATGCTTAATTTAAATAATTCTTGAGAAAAATTTTCTTTTTTTAGAGCTAAAACAAAGCGGTGAGCAACTTTTTCAAGTGCTCTTAAATATTTAACACGCTTTGCTTTATCATTCATATTACTTGTTAGCTCTTTCTATATACTCGCCTCTTTGAGTATCTACTCTAATTACTTCACCTTCTAAAACATGGAATGGTATTTGAACTACTGCTCCACTTTCTAAAGTTGCAGGTTTTTTATTTGAGCCTTGAGTGTCACCTTTAAAGTTTGGCTGAGTTTCAACGATTTTTAACTCAACAACTTGTGGAACTTCAACACCTATAGCTTTTCCGTTGTGGAATAATACACTAACATTCATTCCATCAATCATCCATTTTCTACTTTCGCCTACATCTTCTTCACTGATCGCAACTTGCTCGTAAGTTTCAGTATCCATAAATTGGCAGAATTCACCATCATCATAAAGATATTGCATTTCTTTTTCTATAAGATTTGGAGATTCACACTTATCGCCTGCGTGGAATGTTTTTTCTAAAACCTTACCATTTACAAAAGACTTGATTTTTATTCTTACAAAAGCAGGACCTTTACCAGGTTTTACGTGTTGGTATTCAACAATTTTATATGGAATACCTTCTATTTCAATTTTTAAGCCTTTTTTTAAATCACCCATTGAATATGATGCCATTTTATTTCCTTTTATTAAATTAAATCCAAATTTCTTCAAAATTAGAATTGATATTATAACTTTTTAAGCTATCTACTAAGTAATGTAGCAAAGAAATGTTATTTGTATCAATCACTATTTGTGAATATTTTTTATTATTAATTAAAAAATATTTAAGGTTTAAATTAGATATTGTTTGCTTAACACAAAACATTGAATATGTGTCACTTTTATCAATATTTAACTTAAAAAATTTCTTTTTACTTAAATTTCCTGTATCTTGCAATTCAAAATGAATATAAAGCTCATTAGATATAGGAAAAAAATCATTTGAATTAGTATTTGCTAATTTCAAATACCAATCATTATTAGCAATAACCTTTTTAATACTCTCTACTTTTTCATCTATAATTTTAGAAATCTGTATATCTTTTGGATTTACAGATTTCAATACTAAAATAAGTGATATTATCAAAATACTTGAGATAATACCGAATATTAAATAAAGTAAATTACTTTTCATTATTATTGTAATTGGTCTTTAATAATATCTCCAATTGTTATTTTATCATCAGAATTAAATTTCTCTAAATCTTCGCGAGTTTTGATGATGTTTAATTTTTTTACACTTAGACGGATTTTTCCATTTCTTGTAAATATTAAAGCTCCTTCAATTTCATCTCCAATATTAGGCTTAGCTTCTCCTAAATCTTCATTTTTAATTAAAGCTTCAACTTTATCATTTACCTTAACAAAAACTCCGAAATCTTTAATGTCACTTACAACACCTTTAATAATATCACCTAGTTTGTGATCTTTTGTAAATAATGCACTAGGACTTTCTTCTAGGTGCTTAACACTTAAAGATATTTTTTGATTTTCTGAATCTATTTTTCTTATTTTTATTTTAATTTTATCACCAACTTTGTAAACTTTTTTGCAAGTTTCATTTTCTGTCCAAGAAATATCATCATTTAATAATAAACCTTCAACATTATCAATTTTTACAAATGCACCAAAATTAGTAATTGTGCTGATTTCACCTTCTATTATATCTCCAACTTTAAACTTCTCACTAAAACCATCAAATGGTTTTGGTAATAAGCTTTTTAAAGATACCCTTAAGCGGCGTTTTTCACAATCTATTTCAATTACTTCAACATCAATTTCTTGACCTTCTTTTAAGTAATCTCTTGGATTTTTAACATTTTTATCCCATGAAATTTCACTAATATGTAAAAATCCTTCTATATCATTTCCTAAATCTACAAAAGCACCATAATTTTCAATGTTAGAAACAACTACTTTTAAAACATCACCTATTTCTAAACTATCTTTAATTTCATCCCATGGATCACTAAGAGCTGCTTTGATTGATAATGATATGTGTTTTTTCTCTTCATCATAACCAACAATTTTTACAACTACTTTATCACCTTCTTTATAAAGAGTGCTAGGATTAACTGGCCCTTTATAAGAGATTTCACTATAATGAACTAATCCATCAACGCCACCGATATCAACAAACATACCATAACTTGTAAGTTTTCTTACAACACCTTCTTTTAATTCAGTATCATTTACTATATTTGTAATTAGTTCTTTTCTCTTTTTGCGTTCTTCATCGTTCGCTTTTTTCTTAGAAACTACAATGCTTTGTGTTTCTTCATCAATTTTTAAAATTTTAACTTTAATTTTCTTGTTCATTAAAGTGTTTAATTCTTTATGTGAGCATTGAGATTTTGGTAAAAAGAATTCTACTTCATTAGCATCTACTGCTACAAAACCACCACGATTTTTACCTATTACTTTAACATCAAAAATTTCATTATTATCTTCATTATAATTTTTTATAAATTCAACAACTTTTTCTTTTCTAAGTGCTTTTTTATAAGATAAAATTCTACGACCATTACTACTACCAACGATAGTAACTTTAATAGTGTCATCTATATTGAATAATAATTTGTCATCTTTTGTTATTTCTGCTATATTTAAAACGCCTTCTGATTTGTCTTGAATATCAACAAAAACTTCATCGCCTTCGATTTTAATTATTTTACCTTCAATAATTGCAATATTTTCAGGGTTTTTTTCGCTTTCAAACTCATCTAACATTGTCGCGAAATCAATGTTTTCTAAATCTTCTAAATTGTTATGAGCTCCATTTAACTTAGCCATTTTGGTCCTTTTGTAATAAAATTAATCAAATTAAGAAATGATTATGCCCTATTCTATCACTATTTAACTTACAAGTAATAAATATCTATGAAAAATTTTCAATTTTTTTTACTACTTTTTCAATAATCCAATCAGGCGTACTAGCTCCAGCACTTACTCCACATAGTTTTTTATTATTAAACCATCTATAATCTAATTCATTTTCATTTTCAATTAAGTAACTATCATTACAATGTTCTTTTGCAATTAAAAATAATTGTTTTGTATTAGAGCTATTTTTTCCACCTACTATAATCATCACATCACTTTTCATAGCAAGCGACTTAATTGCTTCTTGGTTTTTAAAAGTTGCATCGCAAATTGTATTAAAAACTCTTACTTCTTTTACTTTTAACATCAAATAATTTGCAATTTGCATAAATTTTTCTACTTTTTTTGTTGTTTGACTAACCAAAGCTACTTTATTTTTAAATTTTACTTCGTTTAATTCGTTTTCATCTAAAACCACATAATTATTAGTAGTTGCGTAACTTCTAACACTTTTTACTTCAGGATGATTACTATCTCCAAAAATTACTATTTCATACCCTTCACTACTCATTTTTTCAACTATTTCTTGTGGTTTTTTAACAAAAGGACAAGTTGCATCAATAATTTCTCTGCCACTTGTTTTTAAATTATCTAAATCTTGTTTAGTAATTCCGTGTGTTCTAATTATTGCTTTTTTTTCATTTCCTAATTCGCTAATATCATTTAAGGTATTAACATTAAAATCATTCTTTAATCTTGTTATTTCATCATTATTATGAATTAATGGCCCAATTGTTGCAGCATCTTTTGTTTTTTCTGCTTGTTTTATAGCTCTTTTTACACCAAAACAAAATCCATAACTTTTAGCTAATTCAATTTTCATTATTAATACCAAAATTACTTAAAATATCATAAAAATTAGTAAAAGACGCATCTACACATTTTGTATCATCTATATTAATTTCATAGTCTTTTGCTAGTAAAGAAAAACTCATAGCAATTCTATGATCTGCAAAGCTTTTTAAATTAAAATTATTTCCTTTAACGCTTTTTCCAATAACGCTAAATCCGTCTTCAAATTCTTCGTATTCAACGCCTAAAAGTTTATAATTTTCAAGCACTGCTTTTATTCTATCGCTTTCTTTTACTCTTAATTCTTTTGCATTTTTTACAATAGATTTTCCATTAGCATATAAAAACGCTATTGAAAGTGCTGGTATTTCATCAATTAGCCAAGAAATATTTTCGCTTACTTCCACTGCTTTAAGCTCAGAGCTTTTAATTATAATATCACCTATGCATTCATAATTATTTTCTTTAATTTCATATTTAATATTAGCTCCCATTTTTTCTAAAACAACAAAAGCTTCAATTCTAGTTTTATTTAACAATACATTTTTTAATTTCAATGTAGAGTTTTTGCTAATAGCACATAAAACTGCAAAGAAAAATGCTGAAGAAGGATCGTTTGGCACTTTTATTGAATATGGCTTTAATTTTTGAGTTATTGGTTCAACCCTAACTATATTATTTTCTACTTTTATAGGTGCGTTCATTAGTTTTAATAAATTTTCAGAATGATCTCTGCTTAATTCATCTTCGCTAACTTCACAACCATTACTTAACAATCCAGCTAAAATTAAAGCAGTTTTTACCTGAGCCGATTTTAGATAGTTATGGTATTTAAAGTACTTTATATTTTTGCCTGCAATTGCCAAAGGTGCGTAATTTGCTTCATCTCTTCCGTAAATATTTGCACCTAAATCATTTAATATAGCACTAACTCTTTTCATAGGTCTTTTATTTAAATATTCATCTCCGCTTAAAACAAAAAAACCTTTAGAGCTAGCTAAAAAACCTATAAGTAATCTCATTAAAGTTCCTGAGTTACCGCAATCAAGAACCACATTAGGAGAAATTAATTCTTCAGGCGGAGTTATTATTAATTCATCTTCTTTAATTTGAACTTTTGCACCTAATTGCTTTATTACTTCTAAAGTATGCAAGCAATCTTGCGCATATAAATAATTAAGCACCCTACATTCGCCGTTAGTTAGTAAAGAAAACAAAGCAGCTCTATGTGATATTGATTTATCGGCTGCTATATTTTCTAAAACTATATTAAATTCTTTTTTTATTGTTGGAATTTTCATCTTAACTTTAATCCTATTTTTTCTAATTCACTTATGATTTGGCTAATTTCATTATTTACATCATCATTTTTCAATACTTTTTCATCATCTACAAAACTAAAATTAATACTTAAACTTTCAAAATCTTTTAAGCTTTCATCTTGATATAAATCTATGATTTTAAACTCTTTTAGATTTTTAATATTTAGATTATTAATTAAGTTTTTAATAATTGAATAATCATAATTTTTAGGTACTAATATGCTTAAATCTCTTGTTGTTCCTTGGAATTTAGAATAAGATTTTGCTTGAATAAAATCATAAACTAAAGCATTAAAATCAATTTCACACAAATAAGTAATAGGTAGTTCTAATTCATTTTCTAAATGTAAATCAAGTCTTCCAACTACTCCGATTTTTACTCCATTTTTATAAATATCAGCTCTTTCAAATTCACTAAATAAATGAAAATCGCTAGTTCTTAATTCAAATTCTTTTAAAATTGTCTTTAATTCACTTAAAAATGTAAAGAAATCAATATTTTTTGCTTTTGCATGATTTTTAATATTTGAGCTTTCATTTAAACCTGAACTAATAAAAGCAATTTTTTTACTCTCATTACCTGCTTCATCAAAAGTGCTACCGATTTCAAATAATTTAACTGATTTTCTTGAGTTATTAAAGTTAAATTGAGCTTGCTTTAATAAAGTAGCCATAATAGAACTTCTTAAAGTATTCATATCACTTGTAATAGGATTTATGATTTCATTTTTAATATATTTTAATCCTAATTTTTCTAAGAATTCTTTACTATCAAATACATAACCAACGCTTTCAAAATATCCACTCATTAAAGCTCTTTTTCTAAGCTCTAAAGATTTTTGATAATTTAAATAAGTTTTATTTGTTCTATTTGATTCATAAAATTCTAAAGGTTTTGGCTCTATATTATCAATTCCTATCATTCTTACAATTTCTTCGCAAATATCTGCTGAATTGCTTATATCGTGTCTATAAAAAGGAATTTTAAGATATATATTATCTTCCGCAATACTTAGCTCAAAACCCAATCTTTTTAATATTTTTACAACATCGTTTTTCTCACAGCTTTGACCTATCATTTTTTCTAATTCTAAAATATTGCAACTTATTGAAAGCTTTTCTTTGGTTGGAGTGTTTTGACATGAGCTTCCATAAATTTTAATATTTTTATCAAGCTGTAAAAGATTAAATAAATAATCAATTCCAATATTTAACTCAGGCTCACAACCTCTAAAACTTCTATAAATATCCGTATTTTTATAGTTTTTATGAGTATTTGCTATGATGTTTGGATTTACATAATTAGCTACTATTAATATCTTCTTACTTTCATTGCTGATTTTAAAATCTTCATTTTGAGTAATTCCTAAAACGGCTAATTCTTTATCTTTAAATCTGATTGCAAATTCTTTATTTTCTTTTGTTTTAACATCAAGGCTAATTTGTTCGCATTCATCACATATTTTGTTTAAATCAAAAGCATTAAATAATACACCGCTTGCATGGGTTGAATATGATAATAAATTTTCAATAGAATTTGATTTAAGCTCTTCAATGCTTGCTAATCTTAATTTTACTTTTAGAGAATTTTCAATATCTTCTAATAACTCAATGGCTTTTATACTTACATTACCATCTATTCCATCGCTAAAATGAACATTTAAAATTCTTCTAATGCCTTCTGCATTATCAATATCTTTAAAAGCTTTTCTTTCTTTTAGATTAATGTCTAATGCAGCACTTAAATCCCTAGCAACTCCATTTATACTAAGGCAATCCCCACGATTAGGAGTAAGTTCAATTTCAATTAATTCATCATTAAATAAAGAATATTCACAAAGTTCTTTTCCTAAAACAAGCTCTCCTATACTATCATCTAAAACCATTATTCCATCATTGATTTTTGCAAAACCAAGCTCGGTTGATGAGCATATCATACCATTACTCTCAACTCCACGTAATTTAGCTTTTTTAATAGTAATTTCACCTATTTTAGCACCTTCTAAACTAACTGCTACAAATTGTCCTGCTTCCACATTTTTAGCGCCACAAACTATTTGTAAAGTCTCATTACCAACATCTACTTGGCATACGCTTAATTTTTCAGCATCTGGGTGTTTTTCTTTGCTTAAAACTTTTGCCACTACTACTTTAGCAGGAGCTATTAGAGTATGAACGCCATCTACTTCTAATCCTATACTATTTAAAGTTGTTACTAATTCATCTGTACTTATATTTTTTAAATCTATAAATTCATTCAACCAATTTTTACTAATAATCATTTAAATTGCTCCAATAATCTTAAATCTCCTTCAAATAACGACCTTAAATCAGGAATTTTATGAAGTAACATAGCAAATCTTTCAACACCTAAACCAAAAGCATATCCACTAACATTTTTGTAACCTACATTTTTAAATACATTAGGATGCACCATTCCACAACCCATAACTTCTATAAAGCCTGTTTTTTTACATACTCTGCAACCACAACCGCCACAAAATACACAAGAAATATCAACTTCAGCACTAGGTTCAGTAAATGGAAAAAAGCTAGGACGAAATCTAACTTTAACATCACCAAACATATATCTTAAAAACTCTTCTAATACATATTTTAAGTTAGCAAAAGATATTTTATCACCCTCTTCTACTACAAGCATTTCAATTTGATGAAACATCGGTGTATGAGTCATATCAAAATCTCTTCTAAACACAGCACCAGGTGCAATCATTCTAATAGGTGGATTTTGTTTTTGCATTGTTCTTATTTGAACTGGACTTGTTTGTGTTCTAAGTAGCATTTTATCAATGAAATAAAAAGTATCTTGCATATCTCTTGCAGGGTGAGATTTAGGTAAATTTAAAGCCTCAAAATTATGAAAATCATCTTCAATTAATGGACCTTCTTCTAAGCTAAAATTTTGTCTTACAAAATAATCAATAATCTTATCCATTGTGCTCATTACAGGATGAAGTGCCCCTGAACTTGATTTTTCATCAAAATAAGCAAAGTTAAAAGCATCTTTTTTTGCTTTTGCTTTTATAAACTCATCTTTTAAAACCTTTTGTTTTTGAGCAAAATTATCATTAAATTCATCTCTTAGCTTATTTAAAATTTCTGCTCTTTGTTTCTTTTCATCGCCTTCTAAGTCTTTTAACTTAGCAAATTCACTTGTTAAATATCCTTTTTTACCAAGAATTTGCACCTTAATTTGCTCTAATTCTTCAAGCGAAGAACAATTATTTAAACTTTTTAAAATATCTTCCAAGAGTTAGCCTTTTTGTTGATTTTTTACAATTTTAGTGTAAATTACATAAATAAACGATTAAAATTATTAAAAAAGGAAAGAAAATGAGTGATTTAAATGTTTTTGAAAGAATTGTTATCGGAGAGCTTCCTTCAAGTAAAGTATTAGAAAATGATGAATTTTTAGCTTTTCACGATATTGACCCAAAAGCTCCTGTTCATATTTTGATTATTCCTAAAAAAAGATTTACAAGTTTTCAAGAAGTTGATGGTGCTACAATGGCTAAAATGACTGATTTTATTCATGAAGTTGCAAAATTATTAGGCCTTGATAAGAGTGGTTATAAACTACTTACAAATGTTGGTGCTGATGCAGGACAAGAAGTATTTCATTTACATTTTCATATGTTAGGTGGGCTTAAATTATTCATACCTAAAGTAGAAGAAAATAAAGAAGCTTTATTTTAATTTCCTAATTCAAATTCCTAATTCAAAAAAAAGAATTTGAATTAGGAATTAGGTTTGCTGTCTAAACTAGATAAAACTACATTAGCTAACGAATATAATAAATCTAAATAACTTAAATAAGCTATATATAATTTAAAGAATTTGAATTAGGAATTACTTTCGTATTTTATTAAATCCTTAAATCCTGCTTCGCTAAAACCTTTTAATCTTAATTGACAAGATTCGCATTTGCCACAAGCTAATTCATTGCTATCATAACAACTATAACTAAGCTCTAAAGGTGCTTTTAAACTCATTCCAAGTTTTACGATTTCAGATTTTTTAAGTTTAATTAGTGGAGTAATGATTTTTATATCTTCTCCACTTCCTTCTTTAATAAATGCTGCAGTTTTTTCTACAAAATCTAAAGTAGTATCAGGATAATTGCTAGAATCTTCGCTAACTAAACCTGTATATATAGCACTTGCATTAAATCTTTGTACAATTGCTGCTGCAATACTATAAAAAATACCATTTCTAAACGGCACATAAGTATTAGGCACTTTTCCGTTTTCTCCTAAAGTGCCTTTTGGAACTTCTAAACTAATATCTGTTAGGCTTGAGCCGCCGATTTGTTTAAAAAAATCCATATCTATTGCCATTTTTTGTATTTTATAAAAATCACAAATATCATTAAATGCTTTTAGCTCTCTTTGCTCTGTTCTTTGATGATAATTAAAGTGAATTGCAATAACCTTATAACCATCACGAATAGCACAAGCAGTGCTTACACAACTATCAAGCCCACCACTTAAAATACTTATAGCAATTTTACTCACTTATATTCCTTAACAAACTCAGCTATTTTTTCTATACCCGCTATAATATTTTCCATTGAAGTTGCATAAGATATTCTAAAATAACCCTTCATACCAAAGCCACTTCCAGGAACGCAAGCTACTTTTTTCTCATCTAAAAGCTTAGCGCAAAACTCAACATCATCAGGATTAATACTAGAGCAATCTATGAATAAATAAAATGCTCCACTAGGTTTTGAAAGTAATTTAAGCCCTTTAATATCGCTTATCATTTCACAAGCTTTATCTCTTCTTTTCTTAAATTCTTCTTTCATCATAGCAATGTCACTATCAATTTCTCCTACTAAAGCAGGAATTGCAGCTGCTTGAGTAATACTGCAAATATTACTTGTGCATTGTCCTTGAAGATTTTTCATAAGTTTATTTAATTCTTTATTTTTACTCGCACTATAACCAAAACGATAGCCTGGCATAGCAGCACACTTGCTAAGTCCATTAATAGTAACGGTGCGATTTAGCGCATCTTCGCTTAAACTTGCAAAAGCTACAAATTCTCCATCATAAACTAATTTTTCATACATTTCATCAGCTAATACTACAATATTTGTGCCTTCTAAAACTTTTGCTAAAGCCATTAATTCATCTTTAGTATATAAAGCACCAGTAGGATTGCTAGGGTTGTTTAAAATTAATATTTTTGTCTTAGGTGTAATAGCTGCTTTTAGTTCTTCAGCACTTAATTTGAAATTATTTTTTGGAGTTATGATTACAGGAACTCCGCCAGAATACTTAACTTGCTCAGGATAAGTTACCCAGTATGGAGCTGGAATTATTACTTCATCACCATCACAAACAAGAGCTTGAATAGCGTTAAATAAACTATGCTTTGCTCCAACATTAGCTATAACTTCGCTTATTTCATAATCTAAATTATGATCTCTTTTAAGTTTTGTGCAAATTGCTTTTAAAACTTCAGTAGTTCCTGCAACAGGAGTGTATTTACCACAACCATCATTAATAGCTTTAATTGCTGCATTTTTTACTATTTGTGGAGTATCAAAATCAGGCTCTCCTGCACTAAAACTAATAACTTTAACACCTTGTTCTTTAAGTAATTTTGCTTTAGCTGTGATTGCTAAAGTTATTGATTCTTCCAAACCTTTAATTTTTTGTGAAAATTGCATTCTCTCTCCTTTTAAATTTTCTTTAAATATCCATTATCGTGCATAAATATAAAAAGCTCTCCTAAAATATGCTTTTTAGTCTTTTCGTTTATCAATTCTGAAGAATTGATTTTGTCTTGAATTTTTTCATCAATTTCACGAATATCATAATCTAAATCTTCTAAAATATCTCTAATTGATTGACTTTCAATAATGCTTTCAATCTCATAACCTTTTTCATCTATATCAATGCTTACTTGCGTTGGATGAGTAAATAAGTTATGTTTCATTCCTAAGACTTCTTGATAAGCTCCAACTAAGAAGAATCCTAAGAAATAATCTTCTTGTTCAACATCAACATCGTGTAAAAATAATGGTCTTTTATTAGCATCATAAGAAATCTCGCCATCACTATCACAAGTAATATCCCAAATACTAGCTGATCTTGTAGGCGGAGTGTTTAATCTATCAAGTGGCATTACAGGGAATTCTTGTCCTAAGCCCCAAAAATCAGGCAAGCTTTGAAAAATTGAAAAATTCACTAAATATCTTTCTTGAACTTCTTTTTGAGTTCTTAATAAGTGTTTTGGGCTAAGCATAGAAACAGCTTTTTTGCCTATTAAATGAACTAAGATTTCAGCATTTGAGCGATCTTGTAAATCCACATAACCTAAGTCAAATAAAGTTAAAATACTATCTAAATGATCATAACTATCGTGCATATATTCAACTGCGTTGCTAGGTTTTATGTTCTTATACAAATCGCATAATTCATCTATTAATTGTGGATTTTTTTCTTTTAGTTGCATTTTGCTTTCTGAGTATTCTTGAGAAAAAAGCTCAAGCACAGGAGCAACTAAAACAGCATGAGAGCCACTTACAAAACGACCACTTTCTATGTAAATATTAGGCTCTATTTCTTGCTTTTGTGCTGCTAGAGTTTTTAAAATAAATACAATATCGTTTGCATATTCGCTTAAAGTATAGTTTCTTTGTGAAGTTTTTTGAAATTGAGAATATTCAATAGCTAAACCACCACCTATATCAATATTTTCAAGATTATTTGCACCCATTTTGCGTAATTCAAAATAGATATTTCCTGCTTCACTTAAAGCCTTTTTAAGTGGATGAATATCATTTATTTGTGAGCCTATGTGAAAATGTATCATAGTAAAGCAATCTAGCAAATCATTTTCTTTTAACAATCCTACTGCTTCAATTAATTCAGTTGAAGTTAATCCGAACTTAGAATTAATTCCACCACTTTTAGCCCAAGTGCCACTTCCTAAAGAATGTAGCCTTACTCTAAGCCCTATTTTTGGTTTTATCCCAAAACGCTCTTTTGCTGTTTTAATAATTACTTCAAGCTCATTAATACCTTCAATAGTTAAAGTTATATTATGCCCCATTTCAGCAGCAATAAAGCCCATAGTAATTAATTCTTTATCCTTAAAGCCATTAACGGTAATTGGAGCACCTTCATTATTATAAGCCATAGCAAGTAGTAATTCACCTTTACTACCAGCTTCAAGACCATAATTTAGATTTTTTCCAAGCTTTACAAGACTTTTTACAAAGCCTGGGAATTGATTAACTTTTAATGGATAAACAGCATTAAAGCTCCCACGATAATCAAATTCTTTTATAGCGTTATTAAAATTTGTATAAATTTGTTCTATTTGTTTTTTGATTAAATGATTAAATCTTAAAATTATAGGACCTTTATAACCATCATCTAAAAGAGTATTTACTATATCAATAATAGCAGGCTCACTTCCGTATTTTAAACAAACCTTACCATTTTTTATAATAAAATTATCATCTCCCCAAATATCTATGCCATAATCGTTCATAAAATTTCCTTTAAAACTTCATATTTTATGCTTTTTTGTTCGCCACTTTCTAAGTCTTTAAAAAACACTTCATTTTTACTAGCTTCATCGCTACCGATTGCTATAAAATATTTATAATTTTGTTTATCAGCTGTATTTAAGTGTTTTATTAGTTTTTTTGCATCATAGCTTAGGTTTATTATTTTACCTGCTTTGCGTAGATCATCAACTAATTTATAAGCGAGCTCTAATAATTCTGTATCAAGCACACAAAAATAAGTATTTTGTGGTTTTTGCTCTGTTTTTTTGCTTTTTAAAATATCCATTACACGCTCAACACCCATAGCAAAACCTACTCCATAACTCTTAGCTCCACCTAAATATTCAACCAAATAATCATATCTTCCACCGCCTGCTATTGCTGCCTTTGCACCTATTTCGCTACTTTCAAACTCAAATGCTGTTTTTGAATAATAATCAAGCCCACGAACTAATCTTTCATCAATTACAAAACTAATTCCATTATCTTTTAAAATCTCTTGTAATTTAGCAAAATCAGCCCTACTCTCATCATCTAAAAACTCACTTAATTTAGGTGCATTAACTAAATGTTTTGAACAATTATCGTTTTTACAATCTAGCACTCTTATTACATTCGTAAGTCTTCTTTTTGCACAATCTTCGCAGAATTTAAAATCGGAATTTGATTCAACCTTTGTTAAATAATCTCTAAGTGCTGCTCTATAATTTTGTAAGCATTCAGGCGAGCCTAAAGAATTAATTTTAAGAGTATAAGCAATATCAAGCTTTTCAAAAATCCTAGCAAGTATCATAATAACACTAGCGTCTTCATAAACACTTGCTATATTAAAACATTCTAAGCCAAATTGATGAAATTCTCTATATCTTCCACGTTGTGGTTTTTCATAGCGAAACATTGAACCATGATAAAACCATCTTTTAACAACTCCAGCTTTATCCATTTTACGCTCAATAAAAGCTCTTACAACCCCAGCAGTTCCTTCAGGTCTAAGACATACGCTATCTCCACCTTTATCTAAGAATTCATACATTTCTTTGCCTACAATATCGCTACTTTCTCCTACGCTCCTTTTAAATAAAGGAGTAACTTCTAAATGCGGCACTTCAATATAGCTATAACCATAAGTTTTTGCTACTTCTTCGCTAGTTTTTATAATCTTTTCATAAATTAACGCATCTTCATCTAATAAATCATTCATTCCTTTAATTGCATGTATCATTTATATACTCCTTAATAATCTTATTTATTTCTTCTATATTTAATCTTGCATCTATATTTAAAACATTAATATTTAAAGCTTTTATTATTTTTTCATAATTTTCTTGAACTTTTAAAAAGTATTCTACACCTTTTTGCTCTATCATATCAAGAGATTTATTTGCTAATCTATCTTTTAATAATTCTTCATCGCCTTTAAAAAATATTATATGATTTGGCAAAATATTATTAGTTGCAAATAGATTAAAATCTAGCAATTGTTTATAATCACTATCAACTTCATATGCTAAATGCGATATTAAACTTCTATCAGCTATTATAAATTCTTTTTTAAAATCAATCGTAGAAAATAACTCAGCTCTATCTGCTAAAAATAAAAACATTCTAGCTCTTTTGCTCATTTTTTCGTTTAATATCAATTCTCTTAATTTTATTCCTAGCTTAGTTTCGCCTGGCTCTTTTACAAAAATCGGTTGGAATTTGAAATAGGAATTTGGCAAAGATTTTAATAGCTCAATTTGAGTGCTTTTACCTAAAGTGTCAATTCCTTCAAATGCGTAATAATTCATTTTAAATCCTTTAAAATACTTGCAGGAACTAGCTTTGAAATATCTCCGCCATGAGCTTTTATACTTCTTACAATTGAGCTTGATATGAAAGCATTTTTAAGACTTGGCATTAGATAAATAGTATCTATTTCTTCGTTTAATTCAGCGTTTGCATAATGCATTTGTAATTCGTATTCAAAATCACTAACCGCTCTAAGCCCTCTTACTATCGTAAAAATCTTTTGCTCTTTTGCAAAATCAACTAATAAATTATCAAAGCCTATTACTTCTACATTTAAATTTTTTGTAGCACTTCTTACTAAATTTAATCTAGTTTCTAAATCATAGCTAGGTTGTTTTTTATCATTTTTAGCAACTGCAATTACTAATTTATCAACTATCTTAAGTGCTCTTGTGATTACATCTAAATGCCCGTTAGTGATAGGATCAAAAGTCCCTGGATAAATTGCTTTTTTCATTCGCTCTTCCATCTTTTAAATTTTTTATATTCAACACCAAGCAAGTCACACCATTTTCCTATTACAAATTCTTTAAAAGAACTCTTTGAATATTTAGCATAAATTGCAGGGGCTATTATACAGCCTAATTTATTTAATTTTAAAATATTTTTAAGCATTATTTCATTAAGTGGCATTTCTCTTGGTGCTATTATTATTTTTCTATTTTCTTTAAGATTTACTGCAAGACTTCTTAATATTAAAGTATCGCTAAAGCCATAACTAGCCTTTGCTAAAAAATCACTACTTGCATAATAAAAAGCCGCATCAAGCTTAAAGCTTCCACTTGAAACAGAAGCAGCTAAATCATCGTTTTTTAAAAGAGTAATATTTGTATTTTTTATATATTTTTTTAATTTTTTATTGTTTTCTTCTTTTAAAACTTTTAAAGCACCTTTGCTAAGGATTAAATATACTTTATTTTCTTTACTTAAAACTTTTGCTAATTTTAAAGCAAGATTAACCCCACTAGCTCCATTGATTGCTACTAAAAATCTCATTTTATTAAAACCTGTTTTTCATTTATTATTTCGCCTGTTAGATTATGTCCTTGAGTATTTTTAAGGCGTATTTTTTGACCCTTTACGCCACTTTGTAAAGCTATTAAGTCAATAAAAACACTCAAATCCCCATCATCTAAAATACCCACAACATTATCATCTTTATTGATTAAATAATTTGGCATAAGCATTGAATACTTTACAATGCTTCCTGCATTTGCTTTGGTTTTAAATCTAATTTCTTGATTTAAATCCCTTAAAGCATTAAAAGGAACTTTAGAAAAATCAATCTTTTCACTTTTTAAATCAAGAATGCTTATAAGCTCATCTTTTAAAACACTCTTTTTAAGTATATAAACCTTACTTAAAGCTTGTAATTTAAAAGAAATTTGCTTAGTTTCTTCGCCGCAATTTACTTTAAAAAAGCCTTGCTTACTAAGAGCTGGATAGCTAATTATTTTGCAATTATTATTAAGTTTAGGTTTAAAACTAAGGCTAGTAACTTCTAAAAAACTATCTTGTTTTTTCCAATGTTTTATCAAATCTTCGCTTATATTATTTGCAAACAAGCTAAGGCTTAATATAAATAGGCTAAATGCTTTGTTCATAAACTCTTACTTTTTCACCTTGTTTTATATCACAATCAATATCGCAAATTATATAATGAGTGCATTTGCTTAATGGACTAATTTGACCACTGCTAAGCTTTGCGTTATTAAAAGGCACAAAACAATCATCAATAATATTACCTATTACAATGTTTTCTTTAGCATTTTTAATGCTTAAATCTTGTGAAATAGGACATTCGTAAGATAAATTCCTAAATGAAATTCCAAGCATTTTATAAATAATTTTTCTAGCATAAATTAAAGCTCCTATATAAGCACTCATAGGATTGCCTGGTAAAACTAAAATATATTTATTATCTTTATGATACAAGCTAACAGGACCTGCAGGTTTCATTTTTACCTTTGTAAAAATAGGAGTAAAGCCTAATTCATTTAAAGCCTTTTTGATAAAATCAGCATCGCCTACACTTGCAGCTCCAATGCTTACTACTAAATCAAAATTATCAAAAGCACCTATTAAAGCATTTTTAACATACTCATATTCATCTTTTAAAATACCCAAATAAGTTGGCTTTGAAAAATCTTTAAATGCTGAAAAGATACCATAAGCATTAGAATTATATACTCCAAACCCTTTTGAATATGGCTCAATGATTTCTAAGCCACTTGCATAAATTCCTACTTTAATTTCTTTTAATACTTCAATATTAAAAACTCCGTTGCTAGCTAACATCATTATGATTTCATCAGTAATTACACCTTTTTTAATGATTAAATCACCTACTTTGTATTCTTCGCCCTCGTATCTTATAGCTTCGCCTACTCTTAAACTATCGCTTGTAGCATACATTAAATCATCTTTAATGATTGATTTTTCAACCATCAAAACACTATCAGCACCTTTTGGTAACTTTGCTCCTGTCATAATCTTAACACATTCGCCACTTTTAATTTCGCATTCACTCATATCTCCTGCAAAAATAGTTTTTATAACTTTAAGACCTTTGTTAAACTCACTTGCTTTTAAGGCATAGCCATCCATTGCTGAGTTTGTAAATAAAGGAGCATTGCATTTAGCATAAAAATCATTTGCTAAAACTCTTCCTTTTGCTTCAAATAAATTTATTATTTCGGTATTATTTATTTCTTTAATTAATTCTATATTATTTAAGGCATCTTGAATTTTCATTCTTCTTCCTTTAGTTCGGTAATATCTGCACCTAATTTGCTAAGCTTTTCGCATAAATTCTCATATCCACGCTCTAAGTGATAGATTCTGTGAATATAAGTTATACCTTCTGCTGCAAGTGCTGCTAAGATTAGTGCTGAACTAGCTCTTAAATCAGTTGCCATTACATGTGTGCCTTGTAAATTAGAGTTTTTAACATTAGCGATATGTCCATTTAGCTTAATGTTTGCTCCCATACGATTTAGCTCACTTACATGCATAAAGCGATTTTCAAATAATCTTTCATCAATAATGCTTTCTTCTTTTGCTTTAAGACAAAGTGCCATAAATTGTGCTTGCATATCAGTTGGAAAGCCTGGATATTCTGAAGTTTGAATATTTGCTGCTTTATAATCTGATGAAAATATTTTTATAGAATTATTTAAGCTTTCGTATTTAATACCCATTTCATCAAATTTAGCAAGTAACGCACCTAAATGCTCAGGAATTATATTTTTAACTTCTATATTTGATTTTGTGATTGCACCTGCACAAAGATAGGTTCCTGCTTCTATTCTATCAGGAATAATTTCGCAAGTAAAATCGCTCTTTAAATTATCAACTCCGTTAATTTCTAAAGTATTTGTCCCTATTCCTTTAATTTCTACGCCAGCTTTTGTTAAAAAATCGCATAAATTAACTATTTCAGGCTCACAAGCTGCATTTATAATAGTGGTTTTACCTTTTGCATAAACTGCAGCTAAAATTGTATTTTCGGTAGCTCCTACTGAGATTTTATCAAAATGTATTTTTGCTCCAACTAATTTTCCACTAGCTTTAACATAACCATCAACTAATTCAATCTTAGCCCCCATTTTTTCTAAAGCACTTAAATGCAAATCAATCGGACGCTGACCTATCGCACAACCACCTGGAAGTGATACTTCGCAAGTATTAAATCTACTAAGCAATGGTCCAAGCACTAAAATACTTGCACGCATTTTGCGAACAATATCATAAAGAGCTTTAGTATTAAAAACATTGCTTGAATCAATTGTAACGCTATGATTATTTAATTCATAGGTTGCACCTAAATTCTCAAGTAATCTTAACATTGTTTTAATATCTGATACTAAAGGAAGATTTGTTAAAGTGCATTTTCCTTTAATAAGCAAAGCAGCAGCAAGTAACGGTAAAGCAGCGTTTTTAGCTCCGCTAATCTCTACACTTCCGCTAAGTTTTGCATTGCCTTTTATTTTTAAATATTTCATTCTTTATCCTTTTGTATATAAAATCCAGCCCAAGTTTGAGTAACAGGCATTAGTTCTATTCTATTTATATTTACATGATCTTTTAGATTAATTATACTCATAATAGTATCGGCTATATCATCAGCACTTAAGTATTTTGTATTTTCATAAACCTTATCTGCTGCAATCTTATCGCCTTTAAAACGAACTTCGCTAAATTCAGTTTTACATAAACCTGGCGCAATATCGGTAATTTTTATATTATTTTTTCTTACATCATTTCTTAATGCGTGAGAAAATTGTCCTACGAAAGCCTTAGTTCCTGCATAAACATTTCCACCAAAATAAGGGTTATTAGCAGCAACTGAACCAAAATTAAATATATGTCCGCCGTTTTCAAGCATTCTAGGTAAAATCTCATGAGTTACATATAAAAGACCTTTGATATTAGTATCTACCATAGTTTCCATATCTTCTATACTTAAATTATGAAATTCTCCAAGACCAAGCGCTAGTCCTGCTGAGTTAATTAAAACATCTATTGTTTTAAAATCATCAGGCAAATTATCAACAGCTTTTTTAATAGCTTTGTAATCTCTTACATCACAAGCGATAACACAAACATTATCTTTATAAGTTTTTTCTAATTCAACTAATTTTTCTTTGCGTCTTGCAAGAATAACTACTTTATAATTATTTTCTAAAAGTTTTATAGCACATGCCTTACCAAAGCCACTGCTTGCACCAGTTACAAAAGCTGTTTTCATTCTTCTTTCTCCTTTAATCCTAGTTCTTTTAAATATTTTATATTTTCTTTATTATCGTAAATAATTGCGTAATCAAGAGCATTTAAACCAAAATTATCGCTAACTTTATAATCTGCATTATTTTCAATTAATAATTTTAGGGTTTTTAAATCAGCCAAAGATGCTGCATGAATTACTAAGGTTTTTGATGGATGAATATACGAGCAAAAAGAAATATAATAAGGAAGATTAGTTTTTAATTCTTCTTCGCTTTCAATTTGCTGTAAATTAAGATTTGCTCCATATTTGATTAATAATTTTATGGTTTTAATATCGCTTATTTCTACTGCATAAAAAATCGCACTTTTTCCAAAACCATTCAAATAATTTACATTCGCATTATGTTCTAATAAATATTCTAAAGCTTCGTAATAATCAAGCGCATAAAAAATCGCACTCTCATAGCCTGAATTTATATTAGTATTATTTTTTGCTAAAAACTCAATTATTTTCATATCTTTTTTATCAAGCAATGCTAGTTTTAATAAAAAGTCTAATTGATAATAATTAGGGCTAATTTCGTTAAGATAAGCGATACTATCTTCAGCATTATCAATTTTTAAAAATTCTGTATAAATATCATCTAGTTTAATAAATTTATTTATTGAACCAAATGCTCTCATTCCAAATCTTTGAATGAAGTTTTCGCATGATTTTTCATAATTTGTTTTTGATAATTTTATGAAATGCTCTTTATGCAATTTACAAAAATTATTCGCTTGCTTATTAAACTCATCAAATAGTCTTTTATTCCCTAAACTCTGATAAGCCCAGTATTTAAAATAATCATAATATTTATCATAATCTTTTATAGGTTCAAGATTTTTATCATTGTAAGCTTTGTTTAAATCATTTACATAATTATCTAAAATTACAAAATAATCATGTCCATTGCATTCAACATTTCTTCCGCTTATTGTTTCTGCTAGTTTAAACACCTTTTCATCACTTAATTCCTTTGAAAAAACAAAAGCACTAATTAATAAAAATATAATCTTTTTCAATGCAAATCCTAATAAATTAATGGCTAAAACTTTAGCATTATTAAATAATTATTTGGTAAGAATTTGAATTAGGAATTAGCTTTTAGTTTTTTTGTAAAAATATATTAAAAGTAAGCATACAAACATAAAAGCTGAGCAGATAAAAAAGACTTTTGCTTCATAAATATTATAAAAATATCCACCGCTTAAGCTCCCTAAAAAAGCTCCTATTCCAAAAAAACTTTGATTAATTCCAAATATTCTTGAATTAATTTGCTTTGGGATATTTTTGCGAATTAGAGAATAGATACTAGGCATTATTGAACAAAAACTAATGCCTGTAATAAAACGAGTAATACAAAATAAAACATAATTATTACAAGTAAAATAATGCAAAATTAGGCAAATTAACAAGCAAAAAACACTTATTAAAATAAGATTGATTTCTCCATAGATTTTTGCTAATTTTGAAAGCCTTGGAGCAAATATTGCACTTGCAATTCCTGCAAGGCTAAAGCAAAAACCAGTTGCAAGCTCTTTATTTTCAACCAAATTTGATACAAAAAGTCCGATTATTGGTCCTATGAAAGTCTGAGAATATTGAACCAAAAATGAAGCTATACATAAAATAATTACGAAAAAATATAAATTACGATCAAGGCTTATTTTTTCTTCTTTTTTAATAGGGCTAAATTCTTCTTTTACAAAAAATAATATAAGTAAAAATATGCTAATTAATAAAAATCCCGATATTGCAAACTGCACTCTAAAATCAAAAAAGTGCATTAAAACCCCACCAAACAAAGGTCCAAGTAATGAGCCTGTAATTTGAGATGAGCTTAGTTTTGCTAAAGAATAATTAACTTCATCTTTAGGAGCACTAACTGCTATTAAGGCTATGCAAGCTGAATTAAAGCCTGAGAAAAAGCCCATTATGAATCTTAAAATTATAAATGATTCTGCTGTTTTTAAAAATACACTAACCAATAAACATAATCCCATTCCAAGACTTGCACGAAGTAGCATTTTTTTGCGACCATATTTATCAGCTAATATTCCCCAAATAGGTGCAAATAATGCCATCATAAGTGTGCTACCTGCATAGGCTAAACCACTATAAAGACTGATTTTGTCTTTGCTAACTCCGTATTCTTGCATTATAAAAGGTAATAAAGGTAGGATTTGATTCATTGCTAAAGTGCTTAAAAATGAGCCTAAAGATACGATAATTAACATAAACTTAAAATTACTTTGCATAGCTTAATTATAATAGCTCTTTGTAATTTATATTTCCTATTTTAAATTCTTTTTATTTTGTGTATTTTTTATAAAAAATCAAAAAGAATTTGAATTCGGAATTTAGTTTTCAAACTAATTCCTATTTCAAATTCCTTAATTTTTATTCATCACCAGGAGCAACTCTTTGTAAGTATTTTACCATTTGATAATATTCATTTTCATCTAAACTTGCATTATCTTGCATTGATTTTATTGTGCTTGGCCATACGTTTTTGCTAAATTCATCATAAGAATGCAAGGCATGGCAGGTGCCACAGCGTTCTTCAAAAAGCTCTTTACCTTCATTTATCACATCTTTTTCACCTAAATTAGCATTATCAATATTTGCAACTAATTCTACTACTTCCCACTCGTTTTCGTATTCGTCAGTTTCTACTCCTAAAACTTTTACGGTATTAATGTCATTAAGATTTACACTAGATGATAAAACCCCTAAGGTATCATAAATAATTTTTCCACCTTTAGGACGATAGCCTTTAAGCTTAACTTCACTATTTTTATTATCTTTTTTAACAACATCAACTTTTGTTCCAATAATTATTGTTCCTATTTCTTTATTTTTTTGACTTATTGATGAGTTTTGCATTACATAAGTATTTGCTAAAAGTGAGCTTGCAACTAAACTCATAATTATTAATTTTTTCATTCATTTCCTTTATAAAAATTACTCACTGCAAAAAGCAGTGAGTTTAAATTATGCTTTAAATTTTGGTTGTCTAAATAAATCAAGAGCTGGTATATCTTTAGTATATTTTTCAACTTCTACTAAAGCAGTAGCTTGGTTACCGCATGCAAGCTTAGAACTAGGAATATCAGCTATAAGCACATTCACATCTCCGTGTAAGCATAAGCCTTTTTTATCAGGGTTATACCATGAGCCTTCTTGCATTCTAATTACACCAGGTTTAACATATTCTGTAACTAAAACACCACCTAAAATCTCGCCCCTATCATTATAAATTCTAACAATATCGCCATTTTTAATACCACGAGCTTTTGCATCAACTGGATTCATCCATAATCCTTCTTTACCATCAACTTCTTCAAAGTCTCTTAAATAAGTATTATTAAGTTGTGAGTGTAAGCGATATTTTGGATGTGGTGTAACCATATTTAATTTATATTTTTTAGCATTGCCTAAATACTCTGCTGGTTCATAGAATTGAACTAAACCTTCACAATCATCATAGCCAAATTTTTCTATTTTTTTAGAGAATATCTCAATCTTACCACTTGGAGTTCCTAAACGATTTGTAATAGGGTCATCTCTAAAATCTTTCATTTTTACGAAATTTTTTGCTTCTTCAGGAGCTTTAAATTCCACATAACCTTTAGCCCAAAAATCTTCAAAACTTGGCATTTTTAAACCTGTTGCTGCTGCTTTTTCACGAGCTTCGTTGTAAAAATATTTTATCCACTCATCGGCTGTTTTACCTTCTGTAAATGCTTGATATTTTTCTTCGCCAAAATGCTTAATAATTCCACAAAAGATATCGTAATCATTTTTTGAATTATACATAGGTTTTACACACTCTTTCATTGCGAAAATATATTTATTTGTGTGTGCTTTTGTAATATCATTTCTTTCAATTTCAGTTGTAGCAGGTAAAACTAAATCAGCATGTCTTGCACTAGCAGTCCAAAAACAATCTTGAACGATAAAGCTATCAACCTTAGCAAATGCTTTAAGCTGTCTATTTCTATCTTGGTGATGATGCATAGGGTTTCCGCCTGCCCAATAAATACATTTTATATTAGGGAATACTTTTTTCTTTCCGTTAAAATCATATTCTTTACCTGGGTTTTCAAGCATGTCTACAATTCTTGAAACCGGAATTACTTCGTTTTCTCTATTATTCCACTCACCTTTATAACTAGTGCTTACACCAATAGCGCCAAGACCAGGGAAGCCTCCAAATGCATTTTTACTATCATCTAAAGTTTGGCTGTTTGCATTCATTGTTAATCCGCCTGGAGTTGGAACCCCACCATCTGAATAATGATAGCTAAAGCCATATCCACCACCATCAAGTCCAATTTGTCCTAAAACTGATGCTAGAGTAATCATAGCCCAGTGAGTTTGCTCTCCATGATGAGCTCTTTGAAAACCCCAGCCAGCCATAATCATTGTTCTATTTTTTGCCATTAGTTCAGCTAATTCTTTAATCTTAGCAGCACTTACTCCTGTAATTTTTTCTGCCCATTCAGGAGTTTTAGGATTTTTCTCATCAAATAATCTTTCTTTTAATTTTGCAAATCCTACTGTGTATTTTTTAAGGAATTTTTCATCATGAAGATTATTTTTAATTAAGTGATAACACATTGCCTCAACCATTGCAACGTCGGTTGTAGGATTTATAAATACTTGCTCAGCTCCTAAATATCTTGCTGTATCGTTATAAACAGGGTCAATATTAACTACTTTAATTTTGCCTTGTTTAACTAGTTCTTTTAATTTTTCTACATATTCATAGGTTTCATGAGTTGCAACGCCCCAAGCGATTTGATTTGTTGTAAGTATGTCAGCAGACCACATTACAATAACTTTTGAATGCTTTAATACATTATCCCAAGGAGTGTGCTTAGCATTTGCTTCATCATATCCTGTTATATGTGGAGTTATAGCACTAATGCAGTGGCAAGAATAGTTTAATGTTCTTGTTGTAAAACCACCTGCAATATTTAACATTCTTCCTAATAAGCTTTGTGGGTTATTGATATTTCCTACGCAAAACCAACCATAGCTTCCACCATATACAGAATGGTGTCCATAATCTTTATAAACTCTTTTTAATTCATTAGCCACTAATTCGTAAGCTTTTTCCCAGCTAATCTCTACAAATTCTTCTTTACCTCTTAAGTTTTTAGGAGCTTTTGCAAAGCCTTTTTCTAAAACACTTTTTCTAACACTTGGATTTTTTATCCTATCTTGAGTATAAACTCTATTTACAAGACCATTAAGCATAATTGTTGGGTTTTTATCACCTTTAAAAGCTTCAAATCCTTCAACTTTTTCACTTCTAATAACTGGATGATAAGCTCCCCAGTGCGAAGCCGTTATTAGACTTTCATCGATTTTTGGCATTGCGTCTTCACCGATAAAATCAACAGCACCAAGGCTTGAAGCACTTGCAGCTACTCCTGCTGCACCTTTTAAAAAGCTTCTACGAGATAACTTTTCCATATTTTCTCCTTACTTTAATTTAAACTTAATTTTTTAAGTTAATAGATATTATAAATAATTTTGCTTAAATTTAATTAATAGAATAATTAAAATTTATCTATTTTATAGGGCTTACCCCCCCCCATAAGAAAATTTTAAGAAATAATATAAAAAAGAATAAAATATCCCTATTTCAAAAAGAATTTGAAATAGGAATTTGAAATTAGAAAATAAATTTATAAATAGCTAAAATAATTAGAATAAAAATAAAACCTATAACTCCGATTAAAGTTTCTAGCATAGTCCATGTTTTAAGAGTTGTTTTTTCATCAAGTCCAAACAATCCTTTAACAAGCCAAAAACCTGAATCATTAAAGTGAGAGCAAACTACACTACCGCAAGCAATAGCTAAAACAATTGCAACTTTATCAAATTCTTCTAAGCCTGTATAAGAAGCAATTACAGGTGCCATTAAACCTGCTGCAGTTGTTAAAGCAACGGTTGCTGAGCCTTGAGCTATTCTAATTGCAGCAGCTATTATAAATCCTGCTAAAATTACCGGAACACCTAAATTAGCTAAAGTTCCGGCTAAAGCATCGCCTATTCCGCTAGCTCTTAAAACCCCACCAAACATTCCACCTGCTCCTGTAACTAAAACAACAGAGCAAATTGCAGGAAGTGATTTTTCGCAGTATTTTTCAATATTTTTTGCACCTAAAGTATTATAAAATGTAATAATACAAATTATTAATGTAATCATTAAAGCAATAGGAGTTTGTCCTAAAAGATTTAAAGAATTAAATAAAACGCTGCTTTTTGAAAGCACATCAAGTTTTTGCATAGATGAGATTATTGCACTAATGAAAATTAAAACAACAGGAGTTAATAAAATCATTAAAACGGTTAAGAACTTAGGCTTTTTCTTGATTTCAATTTTTTCATCTTCAAATAAGTCAGGTGCTTTAAAATACATTTTCTTACCTGAATAAAGTCCAAATAAATAAGAACTAAAATACCATGTAGGCAAACCTATTACAAGACCTAATATTAATACCCAACCAACATTCGCATCAATAGTTGCAGCTGCAGCAACAGGTCCAGGGTGTGGTGGTAAAAATACGTGCATTACAGAAAACGCACCAACAGAAGGAAGTGCATAGGTTAAAATTGAGCCTTTTAGCTTATGAGCAACACTTAAAATAACAGGTAGCATTACAATAAGACCAGCATCAAAAAATATAGGAAATGCAAATATTAATGACGCTAAACCTAAAGCAAAAGGAGCTTTATTTATGCCAAAATATTCAATCAAAGTATCTGCTAAAACTTGAGCTCCACCTGATACTTCTAATATTTTGCCTATCATTGCACCAACACCAACTAATAAAGCAACACTTGCTAAAGTTGAACCAAAACCACCTAACATTACTCCTAAAATCTTATCTAGTGGAGTATTAGCTGCAAGAGCAGTTAAAAAACTTACGATTATTAATGATATAAAAGCATGAATTTTAAGCTTCATAATCATAAATAATAATAAAACAACTGCAATAGCAGCGACACATAATAAATAAGAGGCACTAAGCTCCATTACTTCTCCTTTTTAGAAATTTATGTAATATTAAGAAAAATAAGTTAAAAATAGCAAGATTTTTAACAAAGGATTAAAATGAAACATTATAACATTGTAGTAATGGGTGTTTGTGGCTGTGGTAAAAGCACGGTAGGAGCTATGCTTGCTAATAATTTAGGAGCTAGTTTTATTGATGGAGATGATTTACACCCAAGAGCAAATATAGAAAAAATGCAAAGCGGAACACCTTTAAATGATGAAGATAGAAAGCCTTGGCTTGAAAGAATTTCTGATGTGTTTTTCTCAATTTCAAGAAGAGAACGCTCATGTGTTATTGCATGCTCAGCTCTTAAGAAAAAATATAGAGATGAAATAAGAAAATCAGGCAAAATCATTTTTATACATTTATATGGTGATAAAGATTTAATAATGCAAAGAATGAGTAAAAGAAGTGGTCATTATATGAAAGAAAATATGATTGATTCACAATTTGCAACGCTAGAATTTCCTAAAGATGAAGAGCTTGTTATAAATATAAGTATAGATGCTCCGATAGGCGATATTGTAGAAAACGCATTAAATCAATTAGAGTTGATTTAATTGCATTTCATTAAGGATTTTTATTATCTCTTCTTTGCTTAAAACGCCTATGTGATAGTAAAATTCCTTCTCATTCATAATAGTATTTTGAAAATCTAAACCTAAAGCCTCGCTAGGCTTGTAGCTTTTACCATCTTTTGTAAAAAAGAATTGAATAGGTATTAAATTAATAGGAAAATTATTTAATAATTCTGTATTTTCAAAGATATTAATATTAAAAATTTTAATATCATTTCCACTTAATTCATTAAATAAAATTTTTAAAGTTGGTTGAAATTTATTGCATATAGAATTATTACTGCTACAAAAATTAACTAAAGTATAAGCCTTTAAGTCCTTAATCATATCTAAATCTATATAAGATAGTTCAAAAGTATTAACTTCTTTATGATTATTTATAATATCCTTATATACAAATAAAAGAGATGAAAGTATTAAAATAATTAATAAAATTTTTAGTTTCATTCCTTGCCTTAAAATATTTTTAATCTATTTTAAGGCAAAAGGTTTAACTAACTTTACAAATTACTTAGATTTAAAGCTAAGAGTTGCAGTAAGTTGTAATGTATCGCCGTATCTATCAAGGTTATATGGTATTTTAATTCCTGCTGCAATTATTTGAAGTCCATCTTGTGGTTTTGTAAGAGTTAATGTAGCTTGACCATTTTTATCAGTTACTACACCATCAATATCATCATTTTGATCTTCAAATTCTACACCACTAACAGGTTTGCCATCAAGTAAAACTAAAACTTTTAGTTTATCTCCAACCTTTTTTACTAGTGGATTTTCTAAAGGAACAATTTCAAATTTTAAGCCAAGAGCTTTACTAGAAGCTTCATTCCATTCATAAATACTTTTACCTAGTTTATAGATTTTTCTAGTTTGGGTTACTTCGTTTGCTCCAGTAATATCTGTGATTTCATTTCTAGCAAAAGCATAATGCTTGCCATCTTTTGTAAAAGTATAATAACCAAAATCATAATTCATAGTAGCAACTGATGGATTTCCTTCTATAAAAATCTTATTATTTAAATAATCATATCCAGCTTTTAATCTCTTACCATTTGCATCATATGCACTAATTCCAAATACTCTATCGCTTTGATATTGACCCCAGTGATCATCAGCCCAAAAGCCTACTTTATAGCCATTATCTGTTTTCATAGGAAAAAATTGATGAGCAAATGCTGTGCTTGCAACAAATAAACTTGCGAATGCGATTTTACTTAATTTCATAGTTTATCCTTTAATTTTAATTTGATAGTGATTATTATATAAATTCTAAATAAATTTTAGCTTAAAATGATTGTAATTTTAATATTTACTATTAAATATAAAAATGTAAAAGAATTTGAAATAGGAATTTGAAAATAAAATAGGATAAATATTATCTTTTTATGTTATATTATCTATGCAAATTAATTTAAGGAGATAGAAATGTTTAAACTAAGAACATTAAATTATGCAACAAATGCATTTTCTGGATTTTTGAGTGAAGAAACTTTTAATTTTCACTATGGCAAACACCATCAAACTTATGTAAATAATCTAAATAATCTAATCGCAGGAACTGATTATGAGAAAAAAGATTTAGTTGAAATTATTCTAAGTTCTAAAGATGGTATTTTTAACAATGCTGCTCAAGTTTATAATCACGATTTTTATTTTGATTGCATTAGCCCAGTAGAAAGCAAAATGAGCGAAGAATTACAAAAAGCTATTGAAGAAAACTTTAATACCTGTAGTAATTTTAAAGATGAGTTTGTTAAAGGTGCTACTGCTTTATTTGGTAGTGGTTGGTTTTGGCTTGTGCTAAATCTTGATACTAAAAAATTAGAATTAGTTAAAACTAGCAATGCTCAAACTCCTATTACAGAAAATAAAGTTCCATTATTAGTAGTTGATGTTTGGGAACACGCTTATTATATTGACCACAGAAACGCAAGAGCTGCTTATTTAGAAGAGTTTTATAAGCATATTAACTGGGATTTCGTAAGTAAAGCTTATGAATGGGCTTTAAAAGAAGGCTTTAATTCAGTTAAATTCTACGCTAACGAACTTCATAAATAATATTAAGCCCATTTATTTGGGCTTATCTTTTATAAACTTGTAAATTAAATTGAGCTTTTATTAAATCTTTTTCAGATTTTAAAATTATAGGAAAATGAACTCTTAAAATATTAGGATAGTTTTCTAATGAATCTATGAAATTATAAAAAATCGCTGGACTTGTAATCTTTGTGCTTACAAATAATTGATAACTTACATATTCTTCATTAAAATCTACATTTTTATCAAGCTTTACATCATCAAAGAAAGTTTTACAATGATTTTTAAATTTCTCAATATCAAATTCATTATGAATTTTGTCTAAATTAGTTTTATTTTCTGCTAAATATTCATTTAATTGTCTATCTATATTATCTAATTTGCCCTTATTTTGGTTTAGTTTAGAATTAGAAGAGCTTAGAACTTCATTTGCGATTTTTAATTTATTGACACTAGGAATTATTAATAAAGCACTAAGGCTAAAAATAGCTATTAAAAATACACTAAGCCATAATAATAATTTTACTATATCAATTTTATTCGTGCTATTATCTTTATTCATTAAAACCCTCTGAATTTTCAATAGTATTTATGCTTACAAAATTATACCAACCTGATTTTAGTTGAATAAAATTTGTTTTTGTAGTTTCAAAAATACTTTGTAATGGAGTTTGCAAAAGATTATTATAAATTTCTTTAGTAGGTGTAATTCCCTTAATTAATAAACTTTTTTGCTCCATCAAAACTTCATTTAAAACAATGCTATCAGGAACTAAATCAAATAGATTTTTTATACTTTTTTTAAGATTAATATTTGAAGCACTTATATCATCAACTAAAGCTATATATTCTTTATTTAAAGCTAGTTCGTTTTTATGCTTTAGCATTAATTCTATTGTTTTTTCACTATTAATTCTAGCTTCTTCAGCTTCATTATATGCTAAGCCTTGCTTTATTTTTATATAAACAGCAAAAAATAAAATAACAACAATTATGAATATTAAAAAATAAAAACATAATTTGTTAAATTTGTTTAATATAGGTTTTAATTCGGCTTTTTTAAAACTATAAGTCAATTTTCACTCCTAAATCTAAGCAGCTTAATTTAAGCATTTCTTTAAATACATCTATCTTATAAACAATAGGTTTTAACAATAATTCACTTTCTATATATGAATGCATAGCTTTTGAGCTTTTCTCATGCTCAAACATAATAATATTATTTATAAAATCGCTCTCATAAACTTCATTGTCATAAAACTCTTTAATAGCGCTATTTATGTATTCAAATATCTGCATATCAAGACTAAAAGTATTTAAACTTTCATCATTAACTTCCGTATTCAAATTCTCATCTAAATTAAAATCATCATCAAGCTTTATATTATCAAGTTCATCAAAATCAAGCTCTTCTAAAGCATCATCATCGTTTTCTATTTCTAATTCTTCTTCTAGCTCAATATTTTCTTCTTCTTCATTTTCTTTATTTATTTTAAGTTCAAAATAACTTCCAAACTTAAACTTATTATTTTCATAAATCATTAAAGTTATAAATTCATTGTATTTTAAAACAAATAAATTTATTCCTTCATAAACAAAGCCATCAGCTCTTTTATCTTTTATCAATTTACTTAATATTACAAATGGAGAAAATATTAAATCAACATGTAAATTATCAATAATTACATTTGAATTTTCAAGCTCAACTTTTGAAGCATATAAAAATGAATTATCAAAAGTTTTTAAAGTTATAGCACTATCATCTACTCCGTATCTTTGTAGTTCATTTTTATTTATAGTAGGAATCATTCCTTGTCCAATACTAGTAAATAATAAAGACACATAAGTAAAATAATGATTATCTATTAAATCTTTTATATATTTTAATGCTTTTTGCTTTTCTTCATCACTGAAAGTTCTTTGCTGAGTTTTTATGATTTTTTCCTTCTTAACCGAATACGATTCAATCACAAAGGCTTTATCTTTTAAAACTACATTTATAAATACACTTGATAGATATTTTCTAATGCTAAACATAATATCCTTCTTGCTGTAATTTTTCTTCTAATATAGCAAAATTTTTACTTAATTCATCTTCAGGATTTTCAACGCTTAAATTAATAGGTTTTGAAATAATATAAGCTATGGTTGAAAATGGCTTTGCTAATATCATTTTATCCCAACTCTTAGCTCTATAAACCCTACTTGCAGCATTATCAAAAATAATGGTAGGAATGTTATATTTGCTAGCTATTTTATAAGAGCCTACCGAAATACTATGATAAGGTCCTCTAGGGCCATCTGGGGTTATAAATACATCATGACCTTCTTTTAATAAGATTTTAATTTGCCTTAAGGCTTCTAAGGCTGAATCATAAGTGCTTCCACGAACGGATTTAATGCCAAAAAACTCCATAACACTAGAAATTAGCTCTCCATCTTTATGTTTGCTAATTAATACATAAGGAGTTTTTGTATAGCCATTTTTTTTAATATAAGCAAAGATAAATGCCATCATAGTAAGTTTTCCATGCCAAAAAAGCACTACACAAGGCTCTTTTGGCAAGGTTTTTTCACCATAAAATTTTTTCTTACAAGTAAAATAAATTAAATTTAAAACTAAATATATAAAAAAAGCCAAAAGCTTAATTTTAAATTTCGCCATAAAGGGTTGTCCTAGAAGTTTTGGTGATTTTTACATCAACCATTTTTCCTAACAATTCTTCACTACCATTTACAACTACTAAGAAATTATTATCGCTTCTTCCTGCTATTGTTTGATTTTCTCTTAATTCTTCAAAATAAACTTTATAAGTTTTATTAAATTGAGCAGCACTAATCTCATCTAAAATTTCATTATATAAACTTTGTAATCTAGTAAGCCTTGCACTTGCAATATCTTCTGGAATTTGATTTGGCATAGTTGCAGCTGGTGTTAATGGTCTTTTTGAATATTTAAAAGAAAATATTTGCTCAAACCTAACCTGTCTCATCATATCAAGTGTAAGTTCAAAATCTTCATCGCTCTCACCCGGAAATGCTACGATAATATCTGTTGAAATACTAGCATTTGGAACTAATTCTCTTAATCTTAATGCTCTATTTAAAAACCATTCTCTAGTATATCCACGCTTCATTGCTTTAAGTATTGTTGTGCTTCCACTTTGAAGTGGCATATGCATACTTTTACACACTTTAGGATTATTTGCAAAAGTATCTAAAAATTTATCATCCATATGCAATGGATGTGGGCTAGTAAATCTAATTCTTTCTAAGCCATTAACTTCGCTAATCTCATTTAAAAGGTCTGAAAAATCCATTTTAGAATGATTGCTTGAAAATCTTTTACCATAATTATTTACATTTTGACCTAGCAAAAATACTTCTTTAGCACCATTATCTACTGCCTTTTTTACTTCATTTAAAATAATATTTTTAGGAATACTAAGCTCATCTCCTCTAGTATGTGGAACTATACAATAAGCACAATGCTTATCACAACCTATCATAATATTTACATAGCTTTTATAAATACTATTTCTAAAATCAGCAAAAGCATAATCGCTCTCATCATAATTTATATCATTACTTATAAATTTAGGAGTTTTAATCGCTTCTGTTATACGGCTTATATTTCTTGCACCTAATACAAAATCAACTTGTGGAGCACGCTTAAATATTTCGCTACCCAAATGCGAAGCCGTGCAACCACAAACGCCTATTTTTGCACCTTCTTTTTTCTCTTTTAAAAAGCCCCCTACTTCGCTAAATAATTTATGAACCGGCTTTTCACGAACACTGCAAGTGTTTATTAAAATTAAATCAGCTTCAGCTTTATTCGTAGTAACTTCATAACCTTCTTTAGTAGTAAGCTCTGCAATCATACGCTCGCTATCACGAACGTTCATTGCACAGCCAAGAGTTTCTATATATAATTTTTTACTCAAAGTATATGTACCTCGTAAATAAATTCATCTTCTACAAGACCATATTTAACAGTATTTACATAAACTTTATAATTATTTAATTTTTCTACTAATTTAGTAATATCTTCGCTTGAATTTGAATGATCTAAAAATATTACCTTTTTTTCTTCAAGTGTTTTAATAACTTCTTCAACACTAATTTCTTTTGGTTTTGAATTTAAAGTTTGTTTTGCTAATTTAAATTTCATTTCATATCCTTTTTTAAATTAAAAAAATAAATCATAACAAAAAGTTCTTTCATTAAACTTATTAAAAGTTATTTTTTGTATTATAATAATCTTCAAACTTCAATTAAAGGTAAAATCTTGGAAAGAATAGTAGATATAATAGAATCAATAGCGAATGAAAAATCATTGCCAATAGAAGAAGTTAGCGACAAAGTTGTAAAGGCTATAACTAACACTGCAAAAAGAATTTTTGGTGATGATAAAGAATTTAGCGTAGATGTTAAAAAAACACTTTGTGTTTATCAAAATCTTTTAGTAGTTGCTGATAAAGATGAATTAGCAAATGATGATAGTAAATATATAAGTTTAAGCAAAGCAAAACTAGAATCAAGCGAAGTAGAAATCGGAGATACTCTAAAATATGAAATATCTTTTGCTAACCTTGATAGAACTGCAATCAATTGGCTTTATAAAGAGCTTGAATATAATGTTCAAAGACTTGTTGAAGAAAAATTATTTGAAAAATATCAAAGTATGATTGATAAACTAATCTTTGGAACGGTTGTATTTATTGACCATGAAGAAAATACTTTCATAGAATTTGATGAAATTAGAGCAGTTTTACCTAGAAAAAATCGTATAAAAGGTGAAAAATTTAAAGTAGGCGATGTTTTAAAAGCTGTTATTAAAAAAGTCAGCGTTGATAAAAAATTAGGTCTTAAAGTAGAAATTTCAAGAACATCTCCAAAATTTTTAAATGCACTTTTAACCCTTGAAGTACCTGAGATTAAAGATGGGGCTATTGAAATTATAAATAGCGCTAGAATTCCAGGTGAAAGAGCAAAGGTTTTATTAAGAGCAAATTCTATAAATATAGATGCAGTAGGTGCAAGTGTTGGAACAAAGGGCGTTAGAATTAATGCAATTAGCAAAGAATTAAATGGAGAAAATATAGATTGTATAGAATATTCTAACGAACAAGCTATTGTGGTTTCTCGTGCTTTAGCTCCTGCTATTATAAACTCAGTTACAATTGATAATGATGTAGCAAAAGTTGTAATTAATCACGATCAAAAAAGCAAAGCAATAGGAAAACAAGGTATAAATATTAGACTTTGCAATATGCTAACAGGTCTTAGTATTGAATTAATTGAAGTTGGCACTGAAGCAGAAAACCATATAAGCTCAGTTGAAGCTAAAGCAAATCTTGAAAATCTATTTAAAAATATATGATTGATTTAAGCAAAAACGAAAATACTTGCAATATTTTAGATGTAAAAGACATTGTAAATAAAATTGATTTTAATAGGTATTCGTTTGATGAAAATTATAAATTACTTGATGAATTAGCAAGTTTTTATAATTTAAATAATGATAATTTTGTTTTAGGTAATGGCTCTAGTAATGTTATTTATATGAGCCTTTTAGCTCTTTATAAAAAAGCTAATGCAAATATTAAACTAATAGCTCCACTTCCAACTTTTGAGCTTACAATAGAATATGCAAGAAATATAGGTTATAGCATTGATACATTTTATGAAGAATTTGAAATAGGAATTAGCAAAATTAATTTGGATTCAAATAAAACTAATGTTATATATATTGCAAATCCTAATAACCCAACAGGTTTAACCTTAAATAAAGAAAAATTAGAATACTTAAACTCAATTTGCAAAGATAATACTTATATGCTATTTGATGAAGCTTATTTTGAGTTTGCTAATGATTATGAAGGCTTAGAATTAGCTAAAAATCCAAATATTTTACATATTAGAACTTTTTCTAAAATGTATTCTTTAGCAGGAATTAGAATAGGATATGGAATATCGCATAGTGATTTTATAAATATTATTAAGCCTTATTTTAGTATAGATGCGATTAATTCTATTGCTCTAAATTGTGCTATTTATACACTAAAGCAAAAAGATTTTGCAAATACTACTAAAAATATAATTAATGAAAATAAAAAATATTTAGAAGAAGTTTTTAAAGAGCTTGATATATTTTATTATAAATCACAAGCTAATTTTATATTACATAAAATCAAAGATATTAATTATGCAAATTATATGAAAGAGCAAGGAATAATAGTAGGAAGAAATATAGATAATTTCCCATTATTAAATAGAATTAGCATAGGTAATATTGATGAATTACACGAATTTACAAAAGCTTTAAGATTAGCAAAAGCTAAGAATTTAGTTTAAGCTTTTGTAATCACACATTTATTTTTACCTGTATTTTTACCTACATATAAGTTTTTATCAGCTATTTCAAACATTTGCTTATATTCTTTTGGATTAAAACTAGATATGCTAGCTCCTATCGTAACACTTATTGTTTCATGTAAATCACTTATTTTTAATCTAAAAATATCTTCTCTTATTTCATTTAAAAACATGCTAGCAATATCAGTATCGTCAATATCAGCAATAATTAAAAATTCTTCCCCACCCCATCTGCAAATATCAACATTATATTTAGCATATTTTTTATTTTTATTAATTAGCACAATCGCTAACATTTTTAAAACAATATCACCGGTTTGATGTCCGTAAGTGTCGTTAATATGCTTAAAATTATCAATATCCGCAATTGCTACTAAAATATTTTCTTGATTATATTTAGGCAATACTACATCTTCAATATATTTTCTATTATTAAGACCTGTTAAAAAGTCTTTATAAATTAGTTTCTTTAAATCATTAATTTTTTTACTAGGAATTACCGTTACTAACAAACCATAACCTATTAAGAATGTAAATAAAATACCTATATTAATAGGATATAAAATAACATTAGAGCTTTTGTAAATATCGTTATTAAATAATTTTTCACTATGTAAAATAGGCGAATTTGCATCAAAATAACTAATATAAATTATCGTAATAATAACTAAAGTAGAAATAATGCAAGTGCTTTTTCTAAAGAATAAAAACTGAGCTAACATTAAACAGCACAACAATAAGTCAAACCCACTAGAAGCACCAGTATAATAAATACCTGCTAATTGATGTAATAAAATTTCTAAATAAGCTATTGAATAATAAAAATCAGACCTATGACTTTGAAAGGTAGTAGCTAAAAAAGCATAAGTTAGGGTTGAAAAAATATTTATTACAAATAGCTCAGTAATGCCTATAAAATAAAAAATTCCTATAAACGATAGATGTAAAATAAATGCTAAAAGTATTATAAAATAACCATAATCATCTACAATTCTATCAACTAAAATATTATATATTTTCTTCATATTTTTCCTTGTTTAATGAGCCTAATACCTGAATAAAAGTTTTATCATCTATTTTATTAACGCTCGCTTTTACTTCATAAATTTCTTTAATTAAATCAAGATTTATAATTTCATCAATCTTGCCTTTTTTATATACTTTTTGATTATGTAAAAACACTGCTTCATCACAAAACAAACTTGCTAAATTTAAATCATGTAAAACCACTATGCTTATTAGATTATTTTCTAAAGTTATTTTTCTTAAAGCTTCTAATAAAATACATTGATGTTTTAAATCTAGCGCACTTACAGGCTCATCAAGTAATAAAATCTTTGGATTTTTAAGTAAAACTTGTGCAAAAGCAATCATTTGCCTTTGTCCGCCCGAAAGTTCTTTTATGTTTAAATTAGCTAGATGAGAAATCTTAAACTGCTCTAAAATCTTAGTAGCTTTAGCTAAAATCTCATCGCTTATTTTTAAACCTAAATCATTATAAGCGCCTAATAAAACTACTTCTAAAGCACTAAGATTTGTATGAGTATGAAAGCTTTGAAGCATATAGCCGATATTGCTTTGCCAAGCCTTAATATCTTTTGAATTAGTATCCTTATAGGTCATATCAAATTTATTATCTAGTTCAAATATGCTATCAAGCAAAGTGCTTTTTCCAACCCCATTTGCTCCCAAAATTGCATATATTTTTCCTAATTCAAATTCTAGGTTTAAATTATCTAATATTACTTTATTTGCCTTTTTTACATAAAGATTATTTATTTTAAGCATTTTTATTCCTTAGAATTATAAAGAAGAAAAACGGAACTCCTATAAAAGAAGTTACTATACCTATCGGAAACAATGCTCCCGGAACTATTATTTTTGATACACTTGAAGCAAGACTTAAAAATAAAGCTCCTATTATCATAGATGCGGGTAGGAAAAATCTTTGATCTTCTCCTATTATTATTCTTGCAATATGTGGTGCAACAAGTCCGATAAAGCCAATAACCCCTACAAAAGATATTGCAACCGAGCTAACCAAACAAACGCAAAATAATACCTTTATTCTAAGATAAACCAAATTAACACCTAAAACCTTAGCATTCTTTTCGCCTAATCTAAATACGCTTAAAGCCCAATTATCCTTTAATAAAAACAAATAAACAAATATAGTTACAGCAAATACTATTAAAATATTTAAGTAAGTTGCTTTTGATAAACTACCAAATAACCAAAACAAAATCTGCTGTGATACTTCAGGGCTTGATAAATACTGAACTAAAGATAAAAAAGATTGAAATAAGAACAATAAAGCTATTCCGACCAACACAAGGCTTTGGGTGTTATAATTATTGTTTTTAGCAAACATAAATAATACACTTGAACTTAACAAGCTTGCCAAAAATGCACCTAATGGAATGCTAAAAAACGAGCTAATAATACTTACATTAAAAGCAATCATTAAAGACGCTCCAAAACCAGCAGCAGCACTAAGTCCTAAGGTATATGGACTTGCTAAAGGATTATTTAAAATAGTTTGCATTAATGCTCCACCAAGACCTAGTGCAGCACCAACTACAACAGCCATTAAAGCCATAGGTAATCTTAAATTATAAACAATATTAACATGGATTTTTTGAATATCAATATCAAATATTTTTGACAATAAAGCTTTACAAACTACGATTAAATCAAGCTGAGCAGGACCTGTAGAAATATCTATAATAAAAAATAATATACATAAAATAAAAGAGATTAATAAAAAGCTTAATCTCTTTTTGATTATTAGCTTGTATGCAAGAATTTCTTCGTTAAAATTTCTCATCATCAAGCTTTAACATAAATGTTCCATCAGGAATAATAGGTAAGTATTTTTTATGATAATTTATATAATCATCACTTGGATTAATATCACTGAATAATTCAGGATAAGCTGCTTTTGCAATAAATTCAAGCATAAAAATATCGCTTAGAGTTCTAAGCATACTATGATAACCACCGAAAATTCTTTTATTTTTAACTGCATTTAAATCTTGCCAAGTAGTTCTTGCAGCAAAACCTCTTAATCTAGTATTTGCTTCTTCATAAGTAATTTCATTTCCCATTACCATAGAAGTTTTATTTTTCTTAAGCTCACTTTCACGACCTGCAATTATTATAATCTCAGGATCTTGCAACAATACTTCTTCAGGATTAATTGCGCCCCAAGTCTTAATAAACCCATCGGCTACGCTTTTAGCATTTGCCTTATCAATCAATGCTCCCCACATATAATGTGAATATGTAACTCCATTATCAGCAGGTCCATTTATTCCGTATTCAATATATACTTTAGCTTTATTTTTGATATCTTTTGTTCTTGTTTGAATTAATTCTAAACGCTTTTTATAATCATTCATAATTTCTAAAGCTCTTTTTTCTTCACCTGATAAAATACCAAAAATCTTTGTGCTAATCTCGTGATTTTCAAGTTTTCCTTCATGATAATCTACCACAATGATAGGAATATTTGCGATTTTTATAGGATTTAGAGTATCTTTTAAAGTATCGTATTGCCATTTTGCTAACACTAAAACATCAGGCTCAAGCGCTAAAATCTTTTCAACCGATAAAGTCCCAGCTTCAGCTTCTCCAAAATCAGTTATCTTATCTAAGTTAGGCATTGCATTTAAATACATTTGCCAAGAAATCGGACTCCATTCACTCCAAACAGCCTTAGAAAATCCAACTACTTTATCAAAAGCCTTCACACCACCAACTGCTAAATAATCAGTATAATAAAATCCTAAAGCAATTTTTTTAACTGGAGTATTTAAGGTAATTTCATTACCAACTACATCTTTAAAAGTGATTTCTTTAGCAAAAATGCTAAGAGAAAATAAAATAAGTAAAATAAATCTCAATACATCCCCTTTAAATTAAAGAATTTGAAATAGGAATTTGCTTTTGCAAATTCCATTCAATTAAAATGCAGGGATTATAGCACCTTTAAATTGCTCTTCAAGTAAGTTTTTAATTTTTGGAGTTTTTATAACTTTAATTAAAGCTTTTACTTCTTCATTATTTTCATTGCCTTTTTTAACTGCAATAACATTTACATAAGGGCTATTTAAATCTTCTAAATAAATAGAATCCTTTGTAGGATTTAGTTTTGCAGCTAATGCGTAATTTGTATTAATCACAGCTAAATCACATTCATCTAAAACTCTTGGCACTTGTGCAGCTTCAAGCTCTTTTATATCAAGATTTAAAGGATTTTCAGTAATATCAATAACACTTCTAAACTTTACTTCTTTATTTGTCTTAATAAGCCCAGCTGCTTCAAGAATATCTAAAGCCCTACTTTCATTCGTAGGATCATTTGGAATATAAACTAAAGCGCCATTTTTTAGCTCTTTTAAATCCTTAATCTTTTTTGAATATGCTGCCATTGGAGGCAAAAATACATTTGCAACTGCTACTAAATCAGTGCCTTTACTTTCGTTAAAGTCTTCTAAAAAAGGCTTATGTTGATACATATTAGCATCTAATTCGCCATCGTTTAATGCTAGATTTGGCAAGATATAATCATTAAATTCAACGATTTTTAATTCATAACCTAATTCTTTTAAATCATCTTTAATATTTTCTAAAATAGTTGCATTTGGATAAGGAGTAATTCCTACTCTTAAAACTTGCGCACTTGCATACAAACAAAACGCTAAACTTAAAGCTAATTTTTTCATTTTTTCTCCTTAAAAACTAGGGATTATTTCGCCCTTATATTTCTCTTCTATAAAAGTCTTAATTCTTGCATCATTTATAGACTCAACCAAAACTTTAGTCTTTTCACTATCAATATTGCTAGTTTTTACAACTAGATTATTAGTATAAGGACTATCTTTGCTCTCAATAATTACTGCATCTTTTGTAGGATTTAGCTTTGCTGCTAATGCGTAATTTGAGTTAATTACGGCTAAATCACATTCATCTAAAACTCTTGGTAATTGTGCAGCTTCAAGCTCTTTTATCTCAAGATTTTTAGGATTTTTTACAACATCAAGTGGAGTTTTTAGCTCAACATTTTTATCAAGTTCAATTAAACCAGCTTGTTCTAATATATCAAGCGCTCTACTTTCATTTGTAGGATCGTTTGGAATATAAATTAATGCCTTATCGCTTAAATCCTTAATATCTTTTATCTTTTTAGAATATGCTCCCATAGGCTCAAGATGAACAGGTGCAACTGCACTTAATTTTGTTCCTTTTTGTTTATTAAACTCATCTAAATATGGTTTATGCTGAAAAAAGTTCGCATCTAATTCATCATCATCTACGGCAAGATTAGGCAATACATAGTCATTAAACTCAACGATTTTTAACTCATGACCTTTTTCTTTTACAATCTTTGCAACTTCTTCTAAAATCTCTGCATGTGGCACAGGTGTTGCACCAACACTAATAACATCAGCAAATAAATTTGCACCTAAAGCCACACAAGCAGCTAAACTAAACAACTTTTTCATTTTTTCTCCTTAAATAAAATTACCTGAATAAACAAACAATAAAATTAAAGCTAATATTGAAATATAAAGATATTTATCCTTACCTTTCCTTAAAGCCTTTTCTACTAAATCGCCCCAAATCTGAACTATTTGAACTAGGACAATCAAAACTATAACAGTTTCTATCATAATATCTGTTTTAAATCTTTGATAACCATAGCGATTAGCGACATCTCCAAGTCCGCCACCGCCAACAATACCTGCCATTGCACTATAACCAATCACAACTATTAAGGTAAGCGTTGCAGCGTTTATTAAAGCTGGTAATGCTTCATATAAAACAACTTTAAAAATAATTTGCACCCTACTAGCTCCATAACTCTTAGCAGCTTCAATTATTCCGTAATCAACTTCATTTAAAGCGTTTTGAACTAATTTTGCAATAAATGGAGCAATTCCTATTGTAAGTGGCACAATTGCAGCTGTTGTTCCTATGCTTTTTCCAATTAAAAGCTTTGTAAAAGGAATTAGAGCAATTATTAGCACTAAAAACGGAAAAGAACGGAAAATATTTACTAAAAAATCAAGCACTCTATAAAATGTAAGATTTTCATATAAACCACCCTTTTTACTAACAAAAAGAAAAATCCCTAAAATAAGCCCTAAAACAAAACCAACGATAGTTGCACTTATACTCATATATAAAGTCTCTTTTAAAGCAGGATATAAAATCTTGTCAAAATGTTTTAAAAAATTATCAAAATAATTCATACTTCCTCCCATAAAACACCGCTTTTATTAATGTATTCGCATACTCTTTGCTTATCGTTTGGATTAATATTAATAATTAAAGAGCCTAATGCAATATCGTTTAATTTCTCTATCTTTCCCCAAACTATTGAAAAATCAATATCAAGTTCTCTAGCCATTTTAGAAATTACTCCATCTTGAGCCACTTCTTTAGGAAAAATTAACCTAATATTAAGGCCACTTTCAGGCACACAATCTGCCTCATCTAAAAACTCTCTCATTTTCTTACTAGGCTTTAAGAATATTTCGCTAATTTCTCCGTTTCCAATAATCTCTCCACCACTTAATAAACAAGCTTTATTTGCCACTCTTTTTACCGCGTCCATTTCGTGAGTTACTAAAACAACGCTAATTCCTAAATCTTTATTAATTTGTTTTAATAAATCTAAGATTTGATTAGTTGTAGCAGGATCAAGCGCGCTCGTTGCCTCATCACTTAATAAAATCTTAGGATTAAGTGCAAGTGCTCTTGCTATTGCAATGCGTTGCTTTTGACCACCACTAAGATTGCTTGGATATGAATTAGCCTTATCACTTAAGCCTACTAAATCAAGCAATTCTTTAACCCTTTTATCAATATTGTCCTTTTTATGTAAGATTAAAGGCATTGCTATATTTTCATAAGCTGTTTTTCTTCCCATTAAAGCAAAATGCTGAAATATCATTCCAACTTCACTTCTTAATTCTCTTAACTCTTTTTCTTTAAGGTCTTTTATTTCGTTTCCATAAACTTTTAGCGAGCCTGCCTGATAACTTTCAAGTGCGTTTATACATCTTAAAAGCGTGCTTTTACCTGCTCCACTTTGTCCTACAATTGCGTAGATTTCGCCTTGATTAATAGTAAGGCTAACATCATTTATAACACAAGTATTACCATAATATTTCTTAAGATTTTTTATCTCAATCATAACTTTCCTTAAAATTAAATTTTAAAGAAAAATAAAAATTTTTGATTTTTAAGTTAAAGAAGCAAAAATGTTTTATCTTTCTTTTTTAGCTGCTTGCTTTTGGTATGAAATTATTTGCGTCTAGCTAAAAAAGAAAGTTTTTTAAGCCAGACGCTATCGCATCTGCATCATCATTTATAATCCTTTTTTTAAAATATTTTTTGATTAAAGCAAAAAATATTTTTTATGTCAAGGAAAAAATTAGATATTTGCATTAAATTTGTTACATTTAGTAACATTATTCTTTAAAAGCAATAAAAGAGCAAAAATTCGCCCACCTAAAAAAGCAATCAATTTGCTTAAAATTAGCATTTTTTAAAATATTTACATTCTCATCATAAGTAAAAGGTATCAAAACATTTTCTAAAGCTGCTCTTTTTTGAGCTATTTCATATCTTGAATATCCTTGATTTTCTTTATAATTTTCGTAAATATCTATTATGTTTTTTTGTAAGACTTTATTATCATATAAAAGCTTTTCGCATAATATAAAAACTCCGTTTTTATTAAGCTTTTTATGGATTTTATTTAGCAATTCTTGTCTTAAAAGAGGTCTTATAAAATGAAGAGTATAAGAGCAAATTATCGCATCAAAACTCTCATTAAGGCTTAAAATATCTTCTATATTTTGATTATAAAAATTAATTTTTACGCCTAAATCATCGGCTTTAATTTTAGCACGTTTAAGCATCTCTTCTGAATTATCAAGCCCAAATAATTCTAAATCATCTCTTTTAGAAAGTGCTAAAAGAGTATTTGCAGTAGAACATCCTAAATCTAAAACCTTTGCATTCTTTGGCAAAATTGCACTCAAAATACTAAAAATTAATTCTTGATTTTGCAAATAATACGGCACACTGCGAGTAACCATATCATCAAAAACCCTTACAACTTTTTCATCAAATTCAAATTGTTTAACTAAATTATCATTAAAAACTTCATCTCTCATTTTTTGCCTTTAAGCTTAATGCTTTAATATCCAAATCAATTTGAGCCTTTAAGCTATTAAAATCATCAAACTTTTTATTTTCTCTAAAAAACTCTAAAAATTCTATTTTAATTTGCTGGAATTTGAAATAGGAATTTGAATTATTTAAAATATGAACTTCTAAAGCTTCTTTTTCATCGGTTGAGCGTTTGCCTAAAAATACAGCCCCTAAGTATTCATTTTCATCCAAAAATACTTTTGCATAATAAACCCCAGCTTTTGGTAAAAAATAATTCTCATAATCTACATTGATAGTTGGCACGAAAAATTTAGCCCCTAAGCCTTGACCTTTGATTTGTTTGCCTTTTATATAGTAGTTTCTTCCTAGATAAGTTTTCACATCTTTTAAATTAGCATTTAATAAACATTCTCTAATTAAGCTTGAATGAACGCTAACACCATTAATTTTATATTCATCTACAACAATGCAATCAAGTCCTGAAAAGCTCTTTAATTCTTTTGCATGAGCTGCTCTATTTTTGCCAAAATGAAAATCATATCCTGCTACAAAATACTTAAGTTGTGTAAAATTATACATAATATTTTGTGTAAAATTATACGCACTTTCTTCTTTTATCTCATCAAGATTTACAAAAAATACCTTACAATTTAATAATTCTTGCTTGTAAAAAATAGGAACTATTTCTTTAGTTTTTTTATAAATTATAAGCAAAGCTCCATTTTCATCAAGTCTTTTTATAAGCTCAAAATGACCTAAATGAAGCGCATCAAAACACCCTATTGCAAGACTTGTAACCGAACTTAAATCTTCTTTTGTAGCTTTTAAAATCTTATTTTGTGTAAGCGTAAAAATATTCATAATTTCCATCTTTTCCACTTAAGTTTGATTTAGCTTTTTTAAGCAATCTTAAGCCTAGTCTAGCTAAATTAGTTTCAAACTCTAAACAAGCCTTATTAATAGCTTTTTCATCTTTTACTACGCCAGTTTTACTTCGTTTTGCAGCCTTGCCTACTTCAAATTGAGGTTTAAATAAAAGTATTAAATACTCACTACTAAGTCTTATTAAATCTTTAATTATTAGATTAATTGATATAAAACTAACATCGCAAACAACTATTTTAAAGCTTTCGTGATTAAAATCTCTTATATCAGTGTTTTCATATACTTTTACTCTTAAATCTTGCCTTAAACTCTCATGCAATTGATTGCTACCAACATCAACGCAAGTAACACTTCTAGCGTTATTTTCTAATAAAACTTGAGTAAATCCTCCTGTGCTTGAACCTACATCTAAGCAATCTTCACCGCAAATTCCTAATTCAAATTCTTGCAAAAATCCCTTTAATTTATATGCAGCCCTACTTACATAAACATCACTAAGCAAAGTGCATTTTGCAAATTCGTTAATGTTTGCGCTTGGTTTTTTTATCTCATCATCTATTAAAACTTTACCTTCTAATAAAAGTTCGCTAGCTTTGTTTCTGCTAATATTAAGCTCGTTTGCAACAAATAAATCAGCTCTCATAAACTATTAAACTCATCTTCATTAATTACTTTTACACCTAATTCAAGTGCTTTATTTAGCTTACTTCCTGCATCACTTCCACATAAAAGATAGCTTGTTTTTTTACTAACACTTGAGCTTACTTTTCCGCCGTTTTCTTTTATTATTTTTTCGTAATATTCTCTTGCATTACTTAGTGTTCCTGTGATTACGAATGTTGTATTTGCAAATTTATCACTTGATTTAATATTAGTATTTTTAAGCCTTAAAATCTCATAAAATCTTACAATCAAATCCTTATTAACACTACAAAATCTAGCAAGTGATTTAGCCATTTCTTCGCCAAATCCATCAAGTTTTAAAAACTCTGCCTCATCTTTTAAATACCATTCATAAGCAAATTCACTAGCTATTTTACTAGCTGCAACTTCTCCTATATTATCAATCCCTAAAGCATTTATAAAGCTACTTAATTCACAATCTTTTGAGTTTTCAATTGAAGTTAAAATATTTGAAATCTTTTTGTTAGCAAAGCCTTCAAGACCTTCAAAGTCTTCATATTTTAGCTCATAAATACATTCAAATGTGCTGATTTTGCCTAAATTAAATAAAAGCTCAATGATTTTATCGCCTAATCCTTCAATATTTAAGCATTTTTTACTTGCAAAATATATTAATTGATTTAGCATTTTTGCCTTACAATTAAGATTAATACATTTAATTAAAGCTCCGTCATCTAATAATTTTTCATTACAAGACGGGCAATTTATAGGTTTTTTTATTTCAATTTCGCTTCCGTTTCTTCTTTCTTTATAAACACGAGTTAATTTTGGAATAACATCGCCACTTCTAATAATGCTAACGCTATCATTAATTAAAAGATTTAATCTAGTAATTTCATCATAATTATGTAAAGTTACTGATTTTACTATCGCTCCATCAATATTTACAGGCTCAAGTGTGCCAACAGGAGTAATTACTCCGGTTCTTCCTACTTGATAAGTAACATCAATTAATTTTGTGATTTGCTCTAATGGTTCAAACTTATAAGCTGCCATATATTTTGGAAATTTAGCAGTGTATTCAGTGCATTTGCTTAAATCATTTATCCTTAAAACAAAGCCATCTAACATCATTTTTTTATTTGCTCTATCGCTTTGTAATTTTTCGTATTCACTTTGTAAAGAACTTGCCCTTACAACCTTACAAAAATCATCTTTTAAAAAGCCTAAATTTCTTACAAATTCCATTGCTTCGCTATGAGTTTTGTATGTTAATGAGTTTTTACCAATTCCATGTGGATAAAATTGAAGATTTCTCTTAGCAACTTCACTTGGCTCTTTTAATCTTAGCGAACCACTTGCAGCATTTCTAGGATTAGAAAACAAGCTTTCATTATTTGCTAGTTTAATTTCATTTAATTTGTCAAAATCATCTTTTAATATAACGATTTCTCCCCTTATTTCAATGAGTTCTTTATAAGAAATTGTTTTTGGAATTGAGTTAATTACTAAAGCATTTTGAGTTATATCATCGCCAATTTGCCCATCTCCACGAGTAATAGCATGAATTAATTTACCATCTTCATAGATTAGATTAAGACTTGCACCATCAAATTTTGGCTCTATAAAAAACTCTTCATTTTCAGCTTTTGCTCTTTTAATCCAAGCTTTTAATTCATCTTCATTAAATACATCTTCCATAGAATACATTTTGCTTAAATGTGCTAATTTATTAAAGCCATCATTTACTTGCATTTGGCTAATCGGAAATACTCTTTGAGTAGGTGAATTAGCGTCAATTTTATCTGGATTTTGCTTTTCGTATTCTTTTATTTTTTTTATTAGTTCATCATATTCTGCATCACTTGCTAATGGGTTTTCTCCTAAATAATAAGCTTTTGCCCAAGTATTTGCTAATTTTATATTTTCTAAATATTCTTTCATATTTCATCCATTTTTTTAAGATAATTTATAACTGCGTTTTGTTCGGCAACATTATGCACTCTAATATAATCAACATTTGAGTTTGCATGTGCTAAAAGACTTAAAGGCTCTTTATATGTGCCAAAAAGTTTTTTATTTGAAGCTGCTAATAAAATAGGTTTATTTAAAGTCTTGAAATGATTTAAATATTTTATTAAAACTAAGTTTTCATATTCGCTTTTACCAAAGCCAATTCCAACATCAATCATAACCTTACTCTCAATCTCGCTTAATTTTTCTAAAAAGAACTCATAAACGCTATTTAAAATAAAGAATTTAGAATCGGAATTACAAATTTTTAAACCTGATTTATTTATATAATTATCAATATAATTATTCTTTGAATGCATTAGAATATATGTTGCATCATAGCTTAATGCTAGTTTTGATAATTTAGTATTTGCACTTATATCATTTACATATTTAAAGCCTAAATCAAGTGCATTTTTATGGCATTGCTCATCAAAGCTATCCAAGCTAAACTCAATTTTTTCATTTAATTTATGTTCTTTTATAAGCTTAAAAATAGGCTTTAATCTGTTTAACTCTAATTTGGCTCCTAAGTAATTTGAATTAGGTCTTGAGCTCATTGCTCCAATATCAATTATACTTGCGTTATTTTCAATAAATTCATAAACTTTTTGCAAAAATATTTTTTCACTAATTCTTGAGCTTTCATAAAAACTATCATCATTTATATTCATAATACCCATAATTTTTGGATATTTTTTGCTAATTTTTAATTCATCTAAAAATTTAGCAAGTCTTTTGCAAGAAAATTGCTGTAATTTAAGCTTATTTGATAAATCCTTTGCATTAATTTCATCAACTAATAAAATACTATCGTATTTAAAATCTCCACCCAAAATAGTGTTTTTATGATTTAATACCACAGCGCCAACGCTTATTGCGTCTTGCTTTAAAATATTTGCAGCAGTTGTGCTTATATTTTTAATATAAATTATGTGTTTATTTGCTCTTTTTAAAAACCTATCTAGTGCAAACTCACTTGAATTAATTTCTTTAGCTGAGTTTTCATCCAGTATATAAAAACTAGCTTCTTTCACGCATTATTCCTAATAATAACCTTGAAGTAATAATTTTTGAATTTGAATTAACCTTTGATAATTCATAACATTTATAAAATTCTTCTAACAAATCTTTGCTTAATTTGATATTATTTTTATAACATTGTTTTATTAAAGCACTTATAAAATCGCTAAGATTTGCTTTATCTATATTGTAATTTGCAATATCTAAATAATTCATATTTTTTAAATCAATTTTAATTTCAAAATCATTTTTATAGCTATCAAGTTTTCTTGAAATTAATCTTGATTTTATAGTGGGTAATAAGATATTTTTTGAACTTACTAAGATTTTAAAATAAACCTTAGCAGGTGGTTCTTCTAGTAGTTTTAACATATAATTTTGAGCTTGAATGCTGTAATCTTTATAAGATAATACAAAATACTTATCATATTCTTCTATCAAATAAGCATTTTGCATAATGCTTTTTGCATCATCTAGTAAAAACTCATCATCTTTATAAATTTTACAAATTTTTACCGATTGTTTTAGCTCATTAATATATTCATCAGGATTTTGAGTAATTATTATCTCGCTTCTCAAATCTTAACCTTTGCAAAAACTATTGCATCTAAACAAGCGTTAATTAATTGAGCTATCGTAATTAGCTTGATATCCAAATGCTCATCGCTAGACTTTAAACAAAAAGAATTATCGTATTCTTCATCTAAGATGAATAATAAACTATCTTTTTTGTTTTTAGCAAGTTTTGCCATTTTAGAATTATCCTTACCAAAATAAACATAAATATATCCATTAGGATAAGAAAGGCTTAAAACATCATCTAATAAATCTTCATTTTTCTCATAATTATCAAGCTTAAAGCCTTTTAAACTAAAAAATGGTAATAAAGGTCTAGCGCTTTTAGCATTCACTAAGCTTAAAAAATAATCTTCAAACCAAGCTCTCTCATCATCAGTAACTACAATAAAAGCTTTTCCATCTAATAACGAGCTAAGCCTTGAAGATAGCAAAGGGCTTATTTTAAACCTTTCGCTATCTAACCAGCTATATTGAATGCCTTTTTTTTGAATAAAGTCTTTTACAAAGCCTAAAAAATCTTGCATTAATTATCCAGCTTATAAACTTTATGTAGAGTTCTTACAGCAAGTTCAGCATATTTTGAGCTTACTATCATAGAGATTTTAATCTCACTTGTTGAAATCATTTGTATGTTTATTCCTTCATTTGCTAATGCTTCAAAAGCAGCACTTGCTACACCCGAATGAGTTTTCATACCAACACCAACAACAGAAACCTTTACAATATCACTATCACTTTCAATCACAACATCACTACCTAAAAGCTCTCTCATAGCTTCACTAGCATTTTTTAGCTCGTTTTGTGGAACGGTAAAACCTAGATTTGTAGTTCCATCATGACCTACGTTTTGAATAATCATATCAACATTTATGTCTTTTTTCGCTAAAGTTGTAAAGATACTTGCTGCAATTCCTGGTTTATCTTCTATTCTTCTTAATACAATTCTTGCTTGATTTTTATCTAACGCTATTCCGCTTACTAATGCTTGTTCCATTTTTTCCTCGCTTGTTATTATTGTTCCACTATTATCATTAAAGCTACTTCTTGTAACTAATTTAACATTTAATTTTTTTGCTAATTCAACACTTCTATTTTGAAGAACTTTCGCTCCTAAACTTGCAAGCTCTAACATTTCTTCATAAGAAACTTTATCAAGTTTTTTAGCTTTAGGTTCAATTCTAGGATCAGTTGTATATACTCCATCAACATCAGTGTAAATCTCACATAAATCAGCATTTAATGCACCTGCAAAAGCAACCGCACTTAAATCACTTCCACCACGACCCAAAGTAGTTGTATTGCCATTAGCTGCATATCCTTGAAAACCTGCAACCACTACGATTTTGCCTTCACTTAATTCTTTTTTAATTCTAGTTGAATCAATATCTATAATTTTTGCATTTGTATAATCATCAGTAGTTAAAAGTCCTGCTTCTTTACCGCTTAACGATATTGCATTATAACCTTTAGAAATCAAAGCAATTGCTAAAAGTGCTGCAGTCTCACGTTCCCCACAAGAAAGCAACATATCTAATTCTTTTTTATTCGGAAATTCTGAATAAAAATTAGCGTTATCAATTAATTGATTAGTTCTTCCACTCATAGCAGAAACTACCACAACTATATCTTTATAAGTCTTTTTTGACTTAATCACCCTATTTGCAACATTTTCTATGCGTTCAAGGTTGCCAACGCTTGTGCCTCCATATTTTTGAACAACTAACATCCTATAAATCCTTCTTTTTGAAAATACTTTAAAACTTTAGTATAAAGTGGTCTTTTAAAATGATTAATATAAGGATTTAAGTCCTTATAATCAACAAAAAGATGCTCTTTAAACTCAGGCTCATTGGTATTTAAATTAATCAAGTTATTATCCCTTATTTTAACTAAAAAATACCTTTGAGTTTGTCCGTCAAAATTATATTTTTTCTTAACAGCCTCATTAGGAAATTCATAGCTTAACCATTCAGGATATTCTGCAATTACTTCAAATTCTTTAGTCCCTAATTCTTCTTCTAATTCTCTTAGAAGTGCTTCTTTTGGGCTTTCTCCTTCATCAATTCCGCCTTGTGGAAACTGCCAAACATCAATATCTAGTCTTAAAGCCACTAAAATCTTACAATTTAGTGGGTATTCTTGAGACAAAACAATAGCTGCTACATTTTTTCTGTAATTTTTCTTCATCTAATAACCTAAAATTAATTTCATACGATACTATCAAGAAAAATTTAATTGAAAGCAACATTTTGCCTAAAGAATTAATTAAATTTATCCGATATAAAATCATAATTTATTTAAGGAGTTTGAATGCAAATTAGTGCAAAAAATATTACCCTATCTTATCAAGCAGCAGGAAGCTTTAAAAGTAAAGATGAAGCACAAAAAAATATAAAAGAAAATTTAAAAAATTACGGAGTAGAACTAAACGACAAAGAATTAGAAAAACTAACAGCAAAAGGAGAAAATGACAGCTTTTTTGCTTTAAGTTTTGAAATCAGCATTACAGAAATTAGCATTCAAGGTAATCTTCATGAAATAGCGAACAATAGGGGAAATATCAAAAACTTTTTAAATGATTTTAAGGATTTAACTTTAAAGAATTTGAATCAGGAATTAGCAAAAGACTTAATAAGCGAAAATGGTTTATTTGGAGCTAAAAACTCAGGTCAAAAAATAGCAAATAGTATTCTTGAACTAGCAAATAACGATGTTGATAAATTAAAAACAGCAAAAAATGGTTTGCTAGATGGCTTTAATGAAGCGTTTAAAAAGTTTGGCTTTAAAGATGATTATATGAGCTTAGCTAATAAAACCTTAGAAAATGCCTTTAAAATGATAGATGAACAAATCGCAAAATTAGGCGAAAATATATTTAATTTAAAAGCTTAAAATGAGAATATACATTCACATTCCTTTTTGTGCTAGCAAATGTTCTTATTGTTCCTTTGCTAGCTTTACAAATAAGCAAAAAATAAATGAGTATTTTAAGGCTTTAGAATTAGATTTATCAAGGTTTTTGCCTTTTTCTAAAGACATAAAAAGCATATATTTTGGGGGTGGAACGCCTAGTTTTATACCTGCAAAGTATTATGAAAATTTATTTAAATTACTAAAGCCATTTTTAAATGCAAATTGCGAAATAAGTGCTGAAGCAAATCCAAATTCTTTAAGTCTTGAATGGCTTAATATTATGAGAGATTATGGACTAAATCGCATTAGTCTTGGGGTTCAAAGCTTTAATGATGAAAAACTAAAATTCTTAAATAGAAGCCATTCATCACTTGAAGCACTAAATCAAATCGCCCTACTTAAAAAAGAAAAGATAAATTATAGTATTGATTTAATATATGGAACTTTTATGGACGATTTAACTATGTTAAATAATGAGCTTGATGTATTAAAAAGTTTAGAATTAAATCATCTAAGCGCTTATACTTTAATACTTGAAGAAAATACTCCATTTGCTAATAAAATAGATTATTTACAAAAAAATGATGAGCTAAACTGCTATTTTTACGAACAAATCAATAAAATAGGCTTAAAAGCCTATGAAATAAGCAATTTTGCAAGTTCAAGTGATTACGAATGCTCTCACAATAAAGCTTACTGGAATAAAGATGATTATATCGGCATTGGGCTTTCAAGTGTAGGAACGAGCAAAAATATTCGCTATTATGCAAGCTCTAGTCTTGCTGAATATATAAATAATCCATTAAAAAGAAGCAAAGAAATATTAAGCTTAGATGATATTAGATTAGAAAGCATTTTTTTAGGTCTTAGATCAAATGTAGGGGTTAGCTTAGAACTTATTAAGGATTTATCAAAACTTGATGATTTAAAAGAATTAATATATATTAAAAATGGAAGATTATTTAATAAAAACTACTTATTAAGTGATGAAATAGCATTGTTTTTAGAATAAATTTTATTTAAACTAATTTCAATATATTTCCTTTATTTTTATTTTCATTTTTATTGATTAATTCTTCTAATTTTTCTAAATCGCTTTTATTAAATTTATTAAAGGAAAGCTCATAAGATTTATAAAAAATCTTAAATCTTTTTCGCTTTAAAAAAATTCTTATAGTATTTTTAAAATTTGTTTTAAGAAAATAATATTCCTTAATATCATCATATTTTATTCTGCTAACTCCTAAGCCTTTTACAAATACCAAGCAATCTTCATAGCAAACCACTCTTTTAACACCGCAAAACATAATTAAAGTGCATAATATAATTACTACGCCGATTATTTTATAAATAATTAATTCATCTTTTAAAAAGCTTACAATACTAATAAATGAAAGCAGCATTAAAAATCCAAAAGTTATATGGGCTAAATCAAATCTTTTTGGATTAATCACATAAATCGCATTGCTTGTATCAACTTCTCTTAATATATAAATTACAAGGATATAAATAACAATAAAAATCATAAAATATAGCCAATTTTCTACTACAAAAATAAGTGAAATTAAACTAAACAAAACAATAGCAAAAAGTTTTGATTTATCATAAAAATACTTCATTGATAAAACAAAATAATGAAGAAACATATAAACAAACATTAAAAACAAATAATTTTCAATAAAACAAGATTTAATTGCAAGATATATAAAAACAGCATTTATAGGAGTTAATGCAAGTATGATTATAAATTTTAAATTCTCTTTAATCATTTAATATTTCTTATCTAATAATGTGTATTTTACTTGTTTATCTTGATTATAAATGTCTAAGATTTCTTTTAACAAGCGAACCACTTCTTTTTCGCTAAGCAAATTATTACCGGTAATATCTATGATTGCAAATATAGTATTATCATTTGATAGGCGTTTTTTATGAACAAGAATTATTTTTATAATATCTGTTTTATAGTTTAAAATCCAAATTATCCTATTTGAATTTAAATCACAATCTATGAAAAAACATTCAAACTCTTTATCAATTAGCATTGTTTTTGTATTAAATATAGTATCTTGTGTATTGAATTTAGAAAGCACTTCATTTATTTTATATTTTTCATAAATTTCGTTATTAATTTCTATATTTTTAAAATCTAATTTAAGCTGAGTATTACCTATAAAGCTTGATTTACTTTTAAAAAATTTCTTGTATAACTTTACTAACAAATAATAATACACAAATGGCAAAATCAAAGCTATTATTGCACCTATTGACAAGGTCAAAACAGGGATATAAGATAAGCAAAACACAAGAGTTAAAAACGCTTTGCATAATTCTTTTGATACAGTGAAATATATTATATGAGTTAAAAAACATAAAGGTATAATAAATATTGAACCAATCAAACTTCCATAAGGTGCTTGTAGAATTGATAAATTAGACATATCATGAGCAGAATATCCAAAAATAACCATCATAAACAAAAAACAATAAATTGGCAATATTGCAATTAAAATTACAATTTTTATCACAATTTTTTCCATTATAAAATCTCCTTTTGTTATAAGTATTCCCCCAATACTTCATCTATTATGTACGCTTTAAATTCTTTATCATTATTTAAGCTTCCGTCCCATTTATAAACAGCTAATATTTCTCTTAATAAGACTATTATTTCTTTTTCATTTAATGTTTTATTATCTCTTATAGAAAGAATTTTATAAACTCTATTATAAACTACATTATCAATCTCTTGTTTGATATCATAATCTAAAATTATCCTTATATGCTCGCCTTTGTAATATAAAATCCACAAAGACTTACTAAGCTTTGCATGGTCTAGCTCAGGGTCATCAAAATTCATACATCTTATAAACCAGCAGTCTAATTCTTCATCTATTACAATGCGTTTTTCAAAAGGAAATTTATGATGTTGTCTGAGATACCAATCATTAGTATGCTTAATACAAATATCTACAAAAGAATATTTTTTCTCTAATCTATCATCAATAATTGCGTTTTTAAAAGCCATTATTTATCCTTTTTAACAAGAACATATTTATCAATAATTAATATATGAAATACATGCATAAAATAACCATACAAAAACAACAAGATAAAAAACATATAAGTTCGTTAGCTATAACACAATAAAACACATACATTAAAATAATACTAAAAATAAGGGCAAAAACATTGCAAATAAAAATCAAAATTCCTAAAATATCTCTTGTTTGGTGTTTGTAAATAGCTTCACAATAATCACATTTCATTATATATCCTAAATCATCATCAAAAACATGTGTTTTAGGTAAAGGAATTTTATTTTTACAAACTTCACATTTTTTATAAAAAAACATTTAAATGCCTTAAATTTAAAATACTTATATCATAGCAAAAATTAAAACAATTATTAAAATTATCTTGAATAAAAATTACTAATTCCTATTTCAAATTCTAGTAATTTTTAAAAGAATTTGAAATAGGAATTTAAACTAAGAATAGGTAAAAAAAAGTTAGTGTATTTATGTTTTAATTTTTAGTATTCTTAAAGAATACTAAAAATCATAAGCCTTTTAAGCCGAATAATTTATATTGCCATTTTATCTCGGTAAATTTCTTTAAAACTTTTGCTAAAAAGCCACTAAAATCTCTACCTTGCACGCTTGCAACTGCGTATTTTTCACTTAAAGAACAAACACTTCCTTGGTCTTTATAACTAAATTTTTCTTTAAAACTTTGATTATTTAGTCTAGCGCTTAGACTTTTTGCTAAATAATTTCCTTGTTTGCAAGCAATTTGTGCTGTTGGTGCAAAAGGTCTATCATTATTCATAATCAAAGAACAATCTCCTAAAATATAACAATTATCATAATTTGGAGCTTGCAAATACTCATTAACTAAAACTCTATTGTTTTTGCTCTCAAACACACTATTTCCTATAACTGCATTTCCCTTAACTCCGGCAGTAAAAATAATGTTTTTTGAATCTATATAATTTTCTTCATCATTTAAATAAATTCTATCGCCTTGTTTTTTTATAATTTTATGTGAGCTTAAGACTTTTACCCCTAAATTCTCTAAATATTTTCTAGCAACTTTAGCTAATTCTTTGTTATACATAGGCAAAATTTCATCCATTGCCTCAATTATATAAATATTTGCGTCTATATCTTTTGACTTACAAACTTGAGCAATAGAAGCACATAATTCAACCCCGCTAAAACCTGCTCCGCAAATTACAACATTTTTATAAATGCTTTCTGATTTTTCTAGGTTTTTATACAAATCTTCTTTTGTTTTAAGTGCGTTTTCATAATCGCCTATTTCGTAAGTTTCTTCTAGCCCTTCAATGCCAAAAGTATTTTTATTCGCTCCTAAACCTATATAAATTTCATCAAAATCATAATCAGTGTTTTTGCAATACAATTTATTAGGCTCTATTTTTATAGCTGTGTCTTGAATGATTACTATTTCTTCTGGAATGATTGATTTTAAATCAATTTTAATATTTTTTTCGCTTTCATCTGCTGCAATTTTATGTAATTCTGTTGTTTTGTAGTGATATGAATTATTATTTATTAATAAAAATTCAGCCTTTTTTAAATCTTCTTTACTAAGACTTTTGATTAAAGATAAATTCGCATATCCAGCGCCTAAAAAAATGATTTTCTTCATAACACTCCTTTTATTTTAATTTTATAATGTATTCTCCTACATTTTTTTGAATATCATAATCATAAATTCCATCTAATTTAATAACAAGTCTATAAAAATTTCTATGAACCCCTGAATATATCTCATCAACATAATCAGCTTCCATTTTAAAATGCTTGTTTTGTAGGACATTATTGGTTTTAAAATCCATTACAATTCTATTTGGATTTTTTAGGCTAAATTCTCTAAGTAAATTATTGTGAGTTTTTATATGTATATTTTTTTTATCAAGTATTACATTAAAATCATTTGAAAAAGTATATTCTAAAGGCTTATATTGCTTAACTTCTTCTACTATTTCTGGTATTTTGATAGGTTGCTCTTTTTCTTCTTCTTTGTTTAAAGCTAATTTGATTTTATCTTCAACTTTAAGCTCTGTTTTTTGCTCTTTATCTTCTTTTATACTAAGCTCTCTTGCATCAAGTAGCATATAAACTTTATGCCAATCAAGCCCTTGATTTACATCTATTTCGTATTCTTTTAAAGTCCCATCTACATTTGTATAAATTAATTTTATTTTATTTAAAATTCTTGCATCACTTGGGACATTAAAGGCTATTTTTTGCAATTCTTTAATCTCTTCAATAGGACTTGGATTATTAATATTTACAATAGGAACAAATGGATTTTCTCTTGCAAATAAAAATAAAGATATAAAAAGCAAAAAGCCCTTTTTCATAATCATAAATCCTTTCTAAAAAACGCCCTTACTAAGTCCATATTTATATAAAATTCTTTCATTAAAGTAAGTGCTAAATATTTGCCAAAAAAAGTATTTTGAATAATACCATTATTTATGTTAATTGCACCAACACTTTTCATTGCTTTTAATCTAAAACCTAAATGTTTTTCTAAATCGCAATTATAATTTTGATTAAAATTATTAATATTTAAATTATCCTTAAAAAATTCTGTTAAAAATATATAATTAATCACATCTTCATTACTAAAATCAATATGAGCTAGTTTTTTATTCTTGCCTTCTAGCACCTTTGCCTTATAATCATCAAGCTTAAAAGCATTTACTAAAAGCTTGTTTTCTGTGAAAGAAAACGCCCCACTTCCAGCTCCAATATACTCATGATGAGTACTTACATATTCATCATTAAAATTAGTTCTATCTTTAGAAAAACTCCATGAATTATTTTGCTCATAATCACTAAAATAATCACAAATTATCTTATAAAACTCATATTCATTGTCTTGCTTATCTATTCCTAATTTTGCAGCGATTATTTCTTTTGTTAAATTAGATTTCATTAATGGATACAAGGTTATTTGCGATGGAGCAATGCTTTTTGCTAATTCTATATCTTTAATTAGCATTTGCTTAGTTTGTGATGGAAAATTAAAAATCAAATCAATACTAAAAGTAGGAAGTATTCCGTTAGCTAATTCTAATTTTTTTACTAATTCTTTTTGCTCGCCAAATTTTTCTAAGCGATTAACCTTTCTTAAAATATCATTATCAAAGCTTTGAACCCCACAACTAAGCCTGTCAATAAGCCCTTTAAAATCTTTTAAAACTTCTGGTTTTATGTGGTTTGGATCGCTCTCACAAGAAATTTCTTCAATACTAAATAAATCCTTGCATAAACTAAGAGTTTTTATAAGCTCATCTTCATTTATAAGCGTAGTTCCACCGCCTACATAAAGCGTATTGAAGTCATATCCTAAGTCTTTAAATTGTTGCAATTCAACTCTTAAAATTTTAAAATATTCCTTACATAATTCTTCATCATAAGCAAACTTATGAAAACTACAATATGGACAAAATGTGTGACAAAACGGCACATGAATATAAAGCATTACCTTTTTGTTGTCTTTTGCATTATTTAACACGATTTCTTCTTGGAATTTGAATTTTGATTTTAGTTCTTTATTTAAAAAATTACAGGTATATTTTAAAGCTTGTTTTTGCAAAAAATTCATTAATAACCTTTATTAAATATTAAAAAATGTTTTTAGTTTATACAAATAAAATTAATTTCTAGAATTTGAAATAGGAATTACGATTTCTCTTAATTAAGTTTAAGAATTACTTAAAATTTTTAAGTTAATATAAATTATCAATTAAATTATTAAGGAGTTATTTATGCTTAAAAAAGTTTTATTTGTAATGTTTATTTTACTTAATGCTTATTCAATAGAAGTTACAGATATTTTAGGTCGCAAAGTCAATATTAAAGATAATGTTTCTAAAGTAGCTTTAACTTTTTATTTTGAAGAATATTTCAGCGCAACAGGTAAGCAAGGTGTATCAAAAATAGCTGCTTGGTCTAAAAAATATTGGCATGGTAGAAGACAAGCTAGCTGGGATGCTTTTACTAAAGAATTCCCTACTCTTTTAGATATTCCTGACATTGGTTATGGTCCTAAAAAAACTATATCTTTTGAAAAAATAATATCTTTACAACCTGATTTAGTAATATTTGCAAAGATAGATTATGAATATGTAAAAAATAATTTAGAAAAATTAGAAAAAGCAAATATTCCTGCAGTTTTTATAGATTTTCATGATGAAAACTTAGATAATCACTTAAAAAGTATGCAAATTTTAGGTGCGATTTTTAACGAAAATGAAAGAGTAGAAAAAATAAATAATTTTTATAAATCTAAGTTTGATTTAGTAACAACTAGAATTAATAATGCAAAAGATTTAAAAAGACCTAAAGTATATGCAGAATTTAGTGAAAAAGCAGGTGCTATGCAAATAGGCGTAACTTGGGATAATAAAATGTGGGGAGCTTTTATTGAATTAGCTGGTGGAGAAAATATCGCAAAAGGCAAAATAAAAGGAACAAGCGCTCCATTAAACCCAGAACTAATAATATCAGCTAATCCTGATGTAATAATATTTGCAGGTAATTATTTTGAAAATAGTTTTAAAAATATCCCATTAGGCTATAACATAACAGAAGAACAAGCTAAGCTTAATCTAAAAGCTTATGAAGATAGACTTGGCTGGAGTAAAATCAATGCTGTTAAAAACAAAAATATGTATGCTTTATATCATGATTTAAGTAGGCATATATTTGATTTTGCAGGAATTTTATTCTTTGCTAAGGCAATTCATCCTGAATTATTTAGCGATATAGACCCTAAAAAAGAATTAGAGTTATTTTTCAATGAATTTTATCCTATACCACTAAGCGGAACTTGGATGGTTAAGTTTTGAAAGTAGGTAGTTTTTATAAAGAATTAGTATTAAAAAGACTAATTTATTTAGCAATTGCTTTAGGACTTTTATTAATTTGTTTAGTAGTAGATATAGGCTTAGGGCCTGCTAAATATTCACCTAGTACTATAATAAATGCTATATTTTTTAATGAAAGCAATGAGAGTATAAAAGTTATTTTATTTGATATTAGAATTCCTCAAGCTCTAATGGCAATAATTGCTGGAGCAGTTTTAGGGCTTAGTGGAGCTATTATGCAAACAATACTAGCAAACCCCCTAGCCTCTCCTTATACTTTAGGTATAGGCTCGGCTGCTAGTTTTGGTGCTGCTTTAGGAATATTGCTGTTTGATGGAGCTTTTTTTGGGATTTCATCTCTTGCTTTTATATTCTCAACCATTAGCATTCTAGCTATATATTTTTTAAGTAAAAGGATATTTTTAGGTGGTTCAACCATAGTTTTAATAGGTATTGTTATGGTTTTTATATACCAAAGTTTGCAAGCTTTTGTAATTTATCTTGCAAATGAAATTGAAGTATCTAGCATAGTGTTTTGGACCTTTGGCTCATTATCAAGAGCTACTTATTTAAATTGCTTAATTTTATTTATTGCTTTTAGTATTGTTTTAGTAATAGTTTTGATGAAATCTTGGGAATTAAATGCCTTGTTATTAGGAGATGAAAAAGCTCAAAGCTTAGGAGTAAAAACTTTTAAAATAAAAATCTCAATGCTTGTATTAATATCTTTTCTTACTACCATTTGCGTATGTTTTGTAGGAACTATAGGTTTTGTTGGTTTAGTGGGCGCACATATTGCAAGATTAATAATAGGCTCAGAACAAAGATTTTTCCTAGTATTTTCTAGCCTTGTTGGAAGTTTGTTATTACTCATTTCTTCTTCTATTAGCAAAAGCGTAATTGATGGAGTAGTATTTCCGATAGGAATTATTACTTCTTTAATAGGAGCTATATTTTTCTTAAGTATTTTGCTAAAAAAGGGTATTAAATGATAGTTAGCAATTTAAGTTTTTCTTATAAAAATCAAAATATTTTAAATGATATTAATTTTAGCGTAAAAGATGGCGAAATTATAATGGTTTTAGGGGTTAATGGAGTTGGAAAAAGCACTTTAATGAAATGCTTAGCTGGTGTTTTAAATCATAGTGGTTTAATAGATTTAGAAGGAATAAAACCAACAAAAATCGGCTATATGACTCAAAATATTGTTTCAAATGATTGTTTGAGTGTTTTTGAATTTATTTTGCTAGGAAGAATAGGAGAATTAAGGTTTAAAGTAAGCGATAAGGACTTATTAAGAGTTGAGCATGTAATAAGTCATTTAAAAATTGAACATTTAGCAAAAAGAAATTTTAACGAACTTTCAGGCGGTCAGCAAAGATTAGTAATAGTTGCTCAAATGCTAGCAAAAGAGCCAAAATTAATGTTCCTTGATGAACCAACTGCTAATTTAGATATAGCAAGAGAAAAGGAAATTATGGAACTAATAAAGCAATATTGTAAATTCTACAATGTCGCAGCAATTATTAATATTCACAATATAAATCATGCTTTAAAATATGCTGATAAGATTTTATTGCTTAAAGAAGGTAAGAGTGCTTTTTTTGGAGAAGTTAATGAACTTAAATTAGATATTTTAGAAGAATGCTTTAAAGTGAAATTTGATACTTATTTTAATGCTAATAATGACAAAATAATTTTTGAAAAATATTAAGATTAAGAATTTGAAATTCCTATTTCAAATTCTTTAAAAATATTACTATTTTACACACTTTAAAATAAATTACTAATTTACACACTAAACTTACTCTTTATTAAACTTTAAAATCTAATGTTTTCGTAAAAAATTAAGGAGAAATAATGAGTGTTTTAGAACATTTCAAGCAAATTGCAGCAATTCCGCATTGTAGTTTTGATGCGGTGAAATTAAAAGATTTTTTAATTAATTACGCTAAATCAAAAGGCTTTGAAGTGCTAGTTGATAAAGCAGAAAATATTTTATGCAAAAAAGGAAATCCTAATATATGCTTACAAAGTCATTATGATATGGTTTGTGTAGGCGATGCACCTAATATAAATATAATAGAAAGCGATGGTTTTATTAAAGCAAATAATTCAACCTTAGGCGCTGATAATGGAATAGGAATTGCCATTATGATGGAAGCTATGAATGAATTTAACGACCTTGAATGCTTATTTACTGCTAATGAAGAAGTGGGGTTAATAGGAGCTAATAATTTAGAGCTAAAAATTAGCTCAAAGCATTTATTAAATCTTGATAGTGAGTGCGTAGATAGAGTTATTATAGGCTGTGCGGCAAGTTTAATGATGAATGTAAATATCAAATTAAGCTACAAAAATCCTAGTAAAAAATACCTATATGAAGCTCACACTAAAGGCTATAAAGGCGGACATAGTGGAATTGATATTGTTAAAAATATTCCTAGCGCAATAAGTGATTTGGCTTTATTTTTATACAAAAATGATGCTGAATTAGTAAGCTTTAATGGAGGCGAAAGAACTAATAGCATAAGCGTAAATGCAAAGGCTGTTTTTTATAGCGACGCTGAATTAAAATCAAGCGAAAATATAGAAATTATTAAGCTTGAAAGCAAAGGCGAAAAAGTAATAGAACAAGATATCTTAAGCCGTCTTGCAAGCTATAAGCACGGAGTTTGGTCTTATTCAAAAGATTTAAATATAGTAAAAACTAGCGTAAATCTAGCAATTATCAAGCAAAATAACGATGAATTAGAACTGCAAATGTTTGCAAGAAGTGATAATTCAGCAGATTTAGATGAAGTGTTTTATAAAACTAAAGCACATTTTAACAATGATAATGTAAAGCTTATCGCAAAAGATGAGCCTTGGGAACCTGTGCCAAATGATTTTACTTATGCAGTGCTTAATTCTTTACAAAAATATAATCCAAAAGCTAGTATGAGTAGTATTCATGCAGGACTTGAGTGTGGGGTTTTAAAGACTAAACAAAATGAATTATTATGCGCTTCAATTGGGCCAAATATATTAAATCCACATAGTATTTATGAAAGATGCGAAATAAGCACAATTGATGTTATTAAAAACGCAACATTTGATTTAATTAAAAATTACAAATAAAAGGAGAATAAAATGAGTTATCGTATTGAACACGACACAATGGGTGAGGTAAAAGTTCCTGCAGATAAATTGTGGGCAGCACAAACACAAAGAAGTTTGGAAAATTTTAAAATCGGCACAGAAAAAATGCCAGTAGAATTAATACAATCTTTTGCGTATCTTAAAAAATCTTTAGCTTTAGTAAATAACGACTTAGGTAAATTAGATAATGCTAAAAAAGATGCTATCGTTAAAGCTTGTGATGAAATAATTGCTGGCAAACATAATGATGAGTTTCCATTAGCTATTTGGCAAACAGGCTCAGGCACTCAAACAAATATGAACCTAAACGAAGTTATAGCAAACCTTGCAACTAAACTAAATGGAATGGATTTTACAAAAGAAAAAATCGTTCATCCAAACGATCATGTGAATATGAGCCAAAGCTCAAACGATACATTCCCAACAGCAATGCATATTGTTGCAGTCTTAGAAACTGAAAAAACACTAATTCCTGCGCTAGAAATTCTAGAAAAAACACTAGATAAAAAAGCAAAAGAATTTGAAAATATAATCAAAATCGGAAGAACACATTTACAAGATGCAACCCCACTTACTTTAGGACAAGAGTTTAGCGGATATGTATATATGTTGCAAAGCTCAAAAAGACATATCTTAAAAGCACTTGAAGATGTAAGAGAGCTAACAATTGGTGGAACAGCAGTTGGAACTGGAATTAACGCTCATCCAGAGCTGAGTGAAAAAGTATCAGCGAAATTAACCGAGCTTTTAGGCACTAAGTTTATAAGTAGCCCAAATAAATTCCACGGACTTACAAGCCACGATGCTTTAGTATTTTTACATGGTGCATTTAAAGGTCTTGCAGCAAACTTAATGAAAATAGCAAACGATATTAGATGGCTTGCTAGTGGTCCTAGATGTGGTTTAGGTGAGCTTAGCATTCCAGAAAATGAGCCAGGTAGTTCAATTATGCCAGGTAAAGTAAATCCTACTCAAAGCGAAGCTTTAACAATGGTTAGCGTTCAAGTCATGGGAAATGATGCAGCTATTGGCTTTGCAGCTTCTCAAGGTAATTTTGAGCTAAATGTATTTAAGCCTGTAATTATTTATAATTTCTTACAAAGCTTAAGATTATTAGCTGACGCTATGATTAGCTTTAATGATAATTGCGCTATCGGAATTACTCCAAATATTGATAAGATTACTTATAATCTAAACAATTCTTTAATGCTAGTAACTGCACTAAATCCACACATAGGCTATGAAAATGCTGCAAAAGTTGCAAAAAATGCTCACAAAAAAGGAATAAGCTTAAAAGAATCTTGCTTAGAACTAGGATTATTAAGCGCTGATGATTTTGATAAATTCGTTGTTCCTGCAAATATGATTAAGCCAAAATGAAAGAACTAATATTAGCAATTGAAAGTAGCTGCGATGATTCAAGCATCGCAGTTATTGATGTAAATACTTATGAATGTGTTTTTTATGAAAAAATCTCTCAAGATGAGCATTCAGATTTTGGTGGAGTTGTGCCTGAACTTGCATCAAGACTACATACCGAAGCCCTACCTAAAATACTAGCTAAAACTAAGCTATTTTTTAATGATTTAAAAGCAATTGCAGTTACAAATGAACCAGGTTTATCAGTATCACTTCAAAGCGGTGTTGCTATGGCTAAGGCTTTAAGTGTAGCATTAAATCTACCTTTAATAGCTGTAAATCATTTAAAAGGACATATTTGCTCTTTATTTTTAGATAGCGAATTAGAAAATGATTTTTTGGTTTTATTAGTAAGTGGTGGCCATACTATGATAATTGAAATTTCAAAAGAATTTGAAATAGGAATTTTAGCAAGCACAAGTGATGATAGTTTTGGTGAAAGCTTTGATAAAGTTGCAAAAATGATGAATTTAGGTTATCCAGGTGGAGTTTTTATTGAAGAATTAGCTAAACTTGAAAATAATAATACTTATGAGTTTTCTTTACCAATTCCTAATAAAAATAGACTTGAATATTCGTTTTCAGGTATTAAAAACCAAGTAAGATTAGCTATACAAAATAGCATAGATAATAATACTTTAGAGCAAGATAAGGCAAATATAGCAGCAGCATTTCAAAGAATTGCGTGTAAGCATATAATTAATAAATTAAATATAGTTTTATCAAAAAGACATTATAAAGCTTTAGGAGTTGTTGGGGGTGCTAGTGCAAACTTGCTACTTAGAAGTGAATTAGAAAAAATTGCTAAAAAACATAATTCAAAACTACTTTTAGCACCATTAAAGTATTGTTCTGATAATGCTTTAATGATAGCAAGAGCAGCCATTAATGCATATAAACATAAAGATTTCGTAAATATAAGTGATGATATAATAAATCCAAAATCAAAAAATTTTCAAAGGTTATAAGAAATAATGAAAAAATTATTATTAATTTTAAGTTTCATAGGAATATTATTCGCAAAAGATTATGGCTATTACATTAGCGTTGATGAAAAAGGAAAACAAACTGCAAGATGGCATATTTATGAAGAAAATAATGAATTATTTGGTAAAGTAGTAAAACTATTTGAATATCCTGATAGTGAGATTTGCGATGCTTGTGAGAAAACTTATCCATTTTTTACCCATGCAAAAGATGCTAGTAAAATGAAAGTTGTAGGTGCTCCACTTTTATATAAACTAAAAAAAGAAGGTGCTAATACATATAAAAGTGGTTATATAATTGACCCTGAGAGCGGTAAATTATATAGAGCTAATGCTACTTTTAAAGATGATAAATTAATTTTAAGGGGATATATAGGCTTTTCTTTAATAGGAAGAAGTCAAACTTGGATTAAGGAAAAATAATGCAAGATTTACTTACTCTTGCAAAAAAAGCTGCAAAATTAGCAGGAGAAGAACTGCTTAGCATAAAACATCCTTTAATAAAAACCAAACCAGATGGTAGTTTAGTAAGCTCAGCTGATTTAAAAGCAAATGAAATAATATGTGATATTTTAAAAGAAAGTAAAATTAGTATTTGTTCAGAAGAGCAAATACTTGATTATGAAAAAAGAAAAAAAGCTCCATTTTGGCTAATAGACCCACTAGATGGAACTACTAATTATTTAAAAACTAGAAAGAATTTTTGCATTTGCATAAGTTTGATTGATGGGACTAGACCGATTTTAGGCTTAATTTATGATGTTTGCAATAAAGATATTTATTATTCAGCTAAAGGTATGCCAGTTTATAAAAATCAAGAAATCTTAAATAAAATTAAAAAAGAATCTAATAAAGCTTTAGTATCTTTAAGAAAAGATCAAAACGAAAATAATGCAAAAATACCTTTTAGCTACGGCTACACAGCATTAAATATAGGTTCGGCTTTAAAATTTTGTGCTTTGCTTGAAGGCTTTGCTGATGTATATTTAAGATATGAAATGCTTAATTCTTGGGATTTAGCTGCTGGGGACTTTTTGATAAATCAAAGTGGTGGCCTTATGTTAGGTCTTGATAAACAAAAATTAAACTATAATAAACCAAATTTTACTTGCAAACCTTTCATAGCGTTTTCAAGTGTATATAATAAGGATTAAATAATGAATATTTTTAACACACATAGAATAGTTTTTGAAGGCTCATCTGTTAGTAAATATTTAAGCGATAATCTAACTTGTATTCAATTTAGTTTAAGTGGCGTTATTGATGCAGGTTTTTTACCTAAACCAACAAATGACAATTTTATAAAACATGTATTCATATCTCATACTCATTTAGACCACATTTGTGCTATTGCTTTATATGTTGATAATTATTTTCTAAAACTTCAAGATAGTATTTGTTTATATGCAAGTAAAGAAAGCATACAAAGCTTAAAAGATCACTTTTTTAATAATAAAATTTGGCCTGATTTTTCTAAAATCAAACTTGCTAATGGAAAATATGCAATCACTTATAAAGAAATAAATATAGGTGATAAAATATTAATAGATGATGTTTATATTGAACCTGTTATGAGCTATCATTCAGAGGGTAGCTATGGCTTTATTATGAGCTATGGAAATGATAGTATATATTTTACTTCAGATACTTATTATCATGAAGGAATAGTTGAATTAATTAACTCAAGAAAAGATATTAAGCAAGTTATTGCAGATGTTAGTTTTGATTCAAGTTATGAAAAACTAGCAAGAGATTCAAAACATTTAACCCCTAAGCTACTTAAAAAAATCCAAGATGAAGCAAGAAAAGATGTGATTTTCCACGTTTATCACATTAAATATTGTTTTAAAGAAAGAATTGAAGAAGAATTAAAAGAACTAGATATTTTAAAAGAATACGGAATGATTATTAAAAACGGCTCGTTTATGCAGTTTAATACAAACTATAATAGCGATAAAGCCGTAATCAATGTATTAAAAAGACATAATCTAGACCAAGAACAAAAACTCGAAACCATTCTTGAATGCTTTTCGCAAATTTCTAAGAATTCAGACTCAAGAGCGAATCTAAATACTTTAGGAACAATGGTTAAGCAAAACATTCAAGCAGATAGATGTAGTGTATGGTTTATAGATAATGAAAGAAAAGAATACTACACATTACACGCCGATGGCGTAAATGAAATAAGAGTTCCTTTTGGAAAAGGTATTGTTGGTCGTGTAATTGAAACAAAAGAAGCTATATTAGAAAATAATCCTAAGAGTAATCCATATTTTGATAGCACAAACGACGAAAGAACAAAATATAGCACTAAATCAATTCTAGCAATGCCTATTTTAAATAGCGAGCATGAAGTAATAGGAGTATTTCAAGCTTTAAATAAACTAACAAATATTAATAATAACTTTGATAGAGATGACTTAGATTATTTAAGAATTGCAGCTGATTATTCTGGCAAAATCTATGAAGGTATGAAGTTTCAAGAAGATATCCTAAACGCTCAAAAAGACTTAATCTACTCAATCGCTGAAATGGTAGAGAGCAAAAGTGAAGAAACAGGAAATCATGTAAAAAGAGTTGGAAAAATTAGCGAAGCAATAGCAAGACAAATGGGCTTAAGTGAAGAAGAAGTAACACTTATAAGCTATGGAGCACCTACTCATGATATAGGTAAGATAGGAATTCCTGATGCAATACTTAATAAGCCAGGAAGACTTGACGAACAAGAATTTAGAACAATGCAAAAACATGCTCAAATTGGTTATGAAATGCTACATAGATTTAAGGGTAAAATCATGGAAGCAGCAGCAATCATAGCTCACGAACACCATGAAAAATTTGCGGGTGGTGGCTACCCTATGGGTAAAAAAGGTGAAGATATTCATATTTATGCAAGAATTGTTTCATTAGCTGATGTGTTTGATGCTCTAGCAAGCGATAGATGTTATAAAAAAGCTTGGCCTTTAGATGAAGTTTGCAAATATATTAGTGATAATTCAGGTTTTCAGTTTGACCCTAAGGTTGTTGAAGCATTTTTTGCTTGTAAAGAAGAAATATTCGCAATCAAAGAAAAATACAAAGATGTTTATAAAGGATAATTTAGGAATTTGTTTTATCAAATTCCTAAAAATTTATCAATAAAAACTAATAATAAATTAAAAAATATTCAATAAAAACAAAATTTAAAAAACAATAAAAATTATTATTATTTTTTTATACAACTTTAAGTAAAAATACATATAATCGCCCATTTTTCTTAAAATAGGAGTAAAAATATGTTTTTTAAAAATAACAAGGATAATACCGAAAAATTATCGCTTGAGTTAAAAGATAAACAAGCTATATTAAAAGCTATTTATGGCGAAATGGCTATTATAGAATTTGATGTTAAAGGCAATATTGTTGATGCAAATGAGCATTTTTTAAAGGCTACAAAATATACTTTAGCAGAGATTAAAGGAAAGCATCATAGAATGTTTTGCGATAGCTCTTATGTTAATTCAAGTGCTTATCCTATGTTTTGGCAAGAATTATCAAGAAATATTCCACAAAGTGGCTTATTCAAAAGATTTACAAAAGACAAAAACGCAATTTATTTAGAAGCAAACTATCTTCCAATAGCAGATGAAAATAATCAAGTTTATAAGGTTATAAAATTTGCAGCCGATGTTACAGAGCATGAAAACGAGCTTTTAGATTTAAAAAATACAATTAATGCCGCAAGCAAATCAATGGCTTTAATTGAGTTTGATCCAAATGGAGAAATCCTAGATGCAAACGAAAACTTTTTAAATACTATGCATTATAGAAAAAATGAAATTGTAGGCAAACACCATTCAATGTTTTGCGATGAAGAATATGTAAAAAGCAGTGCATATAGAAAATTCTGGGATGACTTAAAAAATGGTATTTTTCAATCAGGACAATTCATTAGATATAGCAAGGATAAAACCCCTGTATATTTAGAAGCTAGTTATAATCCTGTTTATAATCAAGAAGGCAAGGTTTATAAAGTAATCAAGTTTGCAAGCGATGTTAGCAGACAAGTTATAAGAGATATGAATAAGAACAAAATCGTAAGCGAACTAGCACAAAAGAACGATGAAAGCACCGATGAAGGTAGCAAAGTAATAGCAAAAAGTGTTAAAAACGTTCAAGAAATAGCTGAGATTATGAATGAAAGTAGCGAGTTAGTTCATTCTTTAAATATTCAATCAGATGAGATCGTATCAGTTATTCAAACCATTAAAGATATTGCAGAGCAAACAAATCTATTAGCACTAAATGCTGCTATTGAGGCAGCTCGTGCGGGTGAGCATGGACGCGGCTTTGCAGTGGTTGCTGATGAGGTTAGAAAACTAGCTGAACGCACAGCAACATCAATTAACGAAATTACAATGACTATTAATTCTATTAGAAATGTAAGTGCAAGCGTGGTTGAGAGCATTAGCAAAAGCATAGCTCAAGTAAATGAAAGCGTAAATCTAGCAAATACAGCTAATGATTGCATGAATAAAATCAAAGAAAGCTCAAGAGAAGTTGCTAAAGCAATGGAGCAATAATAATTTCAAAGAATTTGAAATAGGAATTAAAAACCTAATTCAAGTTCTTTCTTCTAAAATATCTACAAATTTTATAACCCTTATCAAATATAATAAATAAAATATAAAACACTAAAAGGCTTTAAATGTTTTCTTTTATTAAAGATTAATAAAAAAATCTTTATTTGTTGGTTTGAGTGTGGCGTTTTCGGTTTTAGCCCTTGTTGGCATTCCAATACTCATTATGATTTTAAATGATTTTTATAGTGAATATTTTAATTCAACTTATGATAAATTTCTTAAAACTAAAAAAGAGCTTTGCTCTCTTGAAAGGCAATTAGAAGTAGAAGGTTATACATCATTTTGGGATTTTAAAAATGAGTATACAAATTATAAACATGATTATTCTAAAAGCGGATATAAATGTAATTTGGAAAAAGAAGAAAAATATAAAAGAGCAATTGCAAATTATTTTAAATTAAGTAATGCAAAAATATATGAAGTGCAAAATTATAACAGCATTGATGAAGTTAAATCTCTTAAAACTCTAGATAATTTAGAATTTAAAGAAGTTAATGAATTTAACAATAATCTAGTATTTTTTGAAAAAAGATTTTTTGATAAAAATTCATTTCAATTTATAGATGGAGATGAAATGCAAGTAATGTTATATAACTCACATACAAAAGAAAAAGAAGAGAGAGAATATTATATAGATGGGTGTGGTTATGTAGTCCCAACATATAAATTATAAAATACAACTCAGAAGACATAATGGCTGAAATAAAATCAATACTTCTTACCCTGCACTATTTGAAATTTTAATTTTGCTAGTTTTATAAGAATTAAGGGTGCTAAAATCAATAAAGGCTTTTATTGAAATTTGCTTTAAGATTTTAATTTATTTTTATATAAAATATACTATTAAGAAAACAAAATCATGTTAAAAAACATTTACAAGCTTTAACGATATTGCAAGGATAATTGAAAAATAAGAATTTG